>NZ_JBBIAR010000020.1:0-132341 GCF_054185165.1 Bradyrhizobium sp. UFLA05-109
GGGGCCACCCTCCTCGGCGATCGGGTTAGTCAGGACGTTGATATGGTCACAGTGCGCTTCAACTACCGCTTCGGCGGTTACGGTGCACCGGTCACCGCGCGCTACTAAAGCATGATCCGGAAAAGTGTGAAGCGGTTTTCCGAAAAAAGATCATGCTCAAACAATAACCTAAAGCGCGATGACGATTCATCCTAATCTCATCGCGCTTTAGTCGATCGCTGGTTAGCCACCATTTGAGCCCCGGCACAGCCGGGGCTTTTTTTGCCGCACGAACGGTTGGCCGAACTGCGGTGGCCGAGACGGGTCCCCGGCACTGCCGAACCATCTCAGCCGAGGGCACCTATCCGGGATTTCGCTGCGCTCGATCCGGACTACACGTGCCTTCACCTGTCGGCACTCAGGCGGAAATTCATCTCGATCTTCTCAGGCGGCCCGCCGATCCCGGGGCGCCAGGGCGAATAGTCCGGCGTGGGATCGGGATCGCGGGAGAGGTCGAGCCGCCAGATCTCGGTCGGCGTGTTGGGAAGAGTCAGGATGACCTCGCGCCGGCTCGTCTTGTAAGACAGCGCGGCGGTCGCGAGGATCACCTTGCGCTCGCCGTCGTGACCGTACCAGCCCTCGCTCAAGGTGACGGGCGCGAAGCCACGGCTTTCGGCGACAGAGATCTGCACGTCGGTCTTGTCAGCCGGCAAGGCCATGCCCGTCGGCAGGCGGAATTGCAGCTCGAGGGTCATGTCGCCGTGCGTGAGGTAGGGCGAGCGGATCAGCTCGTACCAGCCCCAATAGGCGAGGCCCGCGATGATCAGCACGACAGTCACGGCAAAGGGGTAGGAGAGGTGCGTCCGGCTCACCGCGCCCGGTACCGCCGCATCGGCCGACGGCACGCTCTCGCGCACGAGGCCGAACCTCGTGAACAGCCAGACGCCGGCGATGAATCCGACGAGGCCGCCAAAGGGTCCGATGTTGAAGAACGCGCCCATGGCGATGCCGCCATCGCGGTCCGGCCCGGACAGCAGCACGACCAGCGCGGCAAGGGCGGACCAGCCGGCGAGCGCGCCGAGGAGACCGGAGAGGAGGCCGAGGATGAAGGACATGATGGCGATCTGCGGGGCTTCGATGTCTTTAATGGTGGCGTCGCCTCGTTTGTCGCGCTCTGCGATATTTGGGTTCGAGTCACTCGTCCCGATGGCTCGCCCCAATGTGCTGCAGAATGCGAGCGACCAGGGAGTCTGTCGAACCATCCGCCGTGTCCAGGATGAGGTGATCCCGGTCCCAGGCTTCGTAGGACCTGTTCACGACCTCGTCCCAGGTCGGGGGGATGAGGCCCTCGATGTCGGACACGCGGGCTTCGACCCGGCCACGGTGCGCGGCGAGGTCGCTGCAGATCAGTTCGATTTCGACGATCCGGACAGAGGCTCGCCGGGCCGTTGCTCGCCAGCCGCGCCGACTTGCAAGCACGGGATTGACGCAATCGGCAACGACAACGCGGCCGAGTGTCAGATTTTCGAATGCGAGCGCGTTCGCGACGGCGTAGCCGTGCGCGCCAGGCTCGACGCCGACCGCCCGCAGGCTCTGTTCGATCGCGTCAATGCGAAGGTAGGTCGCGCCAGTTTGCCTCGTCAGCTCCCGGGCTAGCGTCGTCTTTCCGGTGCCAGGCAGGCCGCTGAGCACGAGCAGTTGGGGCGCAATGAACGCTGTCATGCCCCATGTTGGTTCGGCCGTTCAGGGGCTGGCAATAGGCCCGGCACAACGAATCGCCAAGGGCGGTCGCCCGGATGAGCGATGCGATATCCGGGTCTTCCATGGAGACTGTTTCCCGGATGTCGCTTCGCTCATCCGGGCTACGAAAGCCAAAATACGACGTGCGTTACTGCTCCGGCGCGAGCTGGACCATCTGGCGGCCGGCGTTCATTTCCTTCAGCTTGTTGACGTACTCCTCGGGGCGCTGCCAGCGCATGGGGACCTTCAGTCCCATGAACTCTGCGATGTTGCCGATGAAGCCCGTGCAGTTCATGGTCTCGGCGTTCCAGACCGGCGAGGTGTCCTGCAATTTCCTGATGTAGGCGAACACCCGCTTGGCGTCGGCCTCGTTCAGATAGACGCGGTAGCTCGCCGTCAGATATTCCGGATCGAGGTCCCCATAGCTCGCGCCGGTCTCCGATGGGACCGGAATGACATGGCCGATCATATAGGTAAGCGTGTCGCCCACAGGCGTCAGGCCTGCGACTTCGACGGCACGCTCGCTGGTCTTGCCGTACCAGACAAAGGCATGTCCCCAGCTCGCCGCGGTCCTTGCCCTGAAGTCCACGTAGTACGGGCCCTTTGCCTGACCCGGCTTCGACCGCGCATCACGAGACGCGAGCGCATTCGCTTCAGCGATGCGCTTGCGCGTCTCATGGGCGGAGGCCGACTGGATCGTGCAAACGAGCGAAAGGACCGCGCATCCCGCAAGGAGGCGCAGTCCCGATCTCTGACGTGTGATTCCCACGCTTCGCCTTTCAGCCGTCGACAAAAGCCGCTTTGGAGATGCGTGAGGCTTTAGTAGCGCGACACGATGGGGCCGGGCGCCTTGCCGATCGGAGCTTTTCCAATCGGTGATTTGCCGATCGGCATCTTGCCGATCGGAGCCGGCCCCTGCGGATAGACGGGGACGGGCTGCCGGTGCGGCAGATCCGCGGCGCTCGCGGCCGTCGCCAGAGCAAGCATTGCACCCATTGCAATCACGATTTTCTTCACTGGTAGTTCCCCTTTGAGATCAGACAAAGCACAGCCATAGGGTGCCGCGCTCCCCAAGCAGCCCAAGATGGGTGTCGGAATGCGTCGACAGTGCGGCGAACGCGCGGTTTGTTGGGGGAAAATGCCTTGTGTGATGAAAATGACGCATGGATCGAAAGCGATCGTCATTCCGGGCTCGCGACTTCGTCGCGCCCCGGAATGACGGAGAGGGTGGGCGATCCGTTTCGCAAGCGAGGCTACAGCCGAAACTCGTTGGTCAGCTCGCCGATGCCGTCGATCGCGACGGTCACGGTGTTGACGGGCTCCTTCATCACGCCGACGCCGACGGAGGTGCCCACCGCAATGAGGTCGCCCGGAAGCAGGGTCATGTCGTGCGAGATCCTGCTGACGAGCTCCTGCGCGCTGAAGATCATGTCGGAGATTGGATAGTTCTGCCGCTCCGCGCCGTTGAGGATGGTGCGCACCACGAGCCTTGCTGGATCAAGGCCGGTCGCGATCACCGGACCGAACGGGCCGTAATCGTCGATGCCCTTGGCGCGGGCCCATTGCGCGAATGTGGGATCGCGGGTGAGGATGTCGTTGGCGGTGATGTCGTTGACACAGGTGTAGCCGAAGATGAAGGCGTCGGCTTCGCTCTGCGAGACGCGGGCGCAGGTCTTGCCGATGACGATGCCGAGCTCGCCTTCATAGGTGGTCTTGCCGTCATAGGAGGAGGGGCGGCGGATCACGGCGCCGGGCGTTGTGATGCTGGTGGTTGCCTTCAACAGATACAGCGGCTCCGGTGGCTCGGGCTGATTGAGCTTTGCTGCGAGCGCGTGAAAGTTGTTCCAGAGCGCGACGATCTTGCTCGGCGCGCACGGCGCAAGCAGCTCGACCTCGCCTGGCGCCAGCACCTTTCCGTTCGCCGCGTTGCGGCCGAACATCTCGCCGTCATGTACCGCGATGCCGCTTTGCGTGAGCGTTCCGAATCCCGTCGCACCAGCGTGTCGGAAGCGGAGCCATTTGCTCGGGCCGGCCGCGCTCATCACGCCACCGCCTTGGTTTCGGCAGGCACCGTGACGCCGTCATAGAGGCCTGCGATGCGGGCGCGCTGGGTGACCATGGCGAGCACGGAATCGAGCGCGGGCGTTGCGATTCCGGTCATGCGGCCCATCTCCTGGACCACGGTGACGAGCGGATCGATCTCCATCGGGCGGCCGCGCTCGAGATCCTGCAGCATCGAGGTCTTGTGCGCACCAACCTTGCGGGCGCCCTCGATGCGGCGCTCGACGTCGACGCGGAACTTGACGCCGAAGGTCTCGGCAATCGCCTGCGCCTCCAGCATGACCGCGCGCGACAGCGCACGCGTCGCAGGATCGGTGCAGATCACGTCGAGGGTTGCATGGGTCAGCGCGCTGATCGGGTTGAAGCAGACATTGCCCCACAGCTTCAGCCAGATCTCGTCGCGGATGCGGTCGAGCACCGGCGACTTCATGCCGGCGGCGACGAAGAGGTCGGCAAGTCGCTGTACGTCGCCTGTGATCTCGCCCGAGGGCTCGCCGAGCGGGAAATTGTTGCCGTAGACGTGGCGGATCACGCCGGGCGCCTCGATCTCGGTGGCCGGATAGACAATGCAGCCGATGGCGCGCTGCGCGCCCAGCTCGCGCCACTGTCGTCCGCCGGCATCGATGCTCTCGAGCGTCGAGTTCTCGTAACTCCCGCCATGCTTGTAGAAGTACCAATAGGGGATGCCGTTGACCGCGGTGACGATGCGGGTGCGCGGCCCGAGCAGCGGCTGCATCTTCTCGATCACGCCGGTGATCGAGTGCGCCTTCAGCGTGACGATGACGTAGTCCTGCACGCCGAGTTCGGCCGCATTGTCGGTACAGCGCGGATGCACCACGTGCTCCTCGCCATCCATGAGCAGCGTGAGGCCGCGCTCGCGCATGGCGGCGAGGTGAGGGCCGCGCGCAACGAGGCTGACGTCGGCGCCGGCACGCTTAAGCTGCACTCCAAGATATCCGCCGATCGCGCCGGCGCCGTAGATGCAGATCTTCATGAAATCCTCGCAGAGGGGAGCTGAATCGGGATTTTGGGCACGAAAGTCCGGGCCGGCTCGGATGGTCCGAGCCGGGGGGCCGGAAGTCACGGGGGAAAAGTAGTTTGGCCGTCAGGCCGCGTGCGGCGTGCTGTCCGTGATCTCGTCGACGGCAGCAGCGATGTCGCGCATGCTGATGACGGAGACGAGGCTGTAGTTATCGATCACAGGCAGATGCCGGATGTGGTGCCGGTTCATCAGATGCCGGACGTGCTCGATCGTATCGTTTGAGGTGCAGGGGACGAGCTGCTGCACCGAGACGAGCTCGGAGACCTTGACGTTGACGCCGTTCGCGCCGTGCTCGGCGACGGCACGCACCACATCGCGCTCGGTGAACATGCCGACCGCGGTGTTGCCCTCGGAGCGGACGACGTCCTTGACCACCAGCGCGCTGATGTTGTTGGCGCGCATCAGCTTCGCGGCAATACCCACCGTTTCGTTCATACGCACGGTCACGACGCGCGACGTCTTCTTGCGCAGAATGTCTCCGACCAGCATTGCAACCTCCCTGGGTGAACGATCTCAGTACAGTCTGGTATACAATATGCCAATCGTCAAGCGCTGGATTTGGCCGATCCGAAAAATCTTGCGGCAGCAGTGCTGACGTTTGCCGCGACTGGATTAGCCGAGACAAAAAGAAAGGGGCGCAATCCTGCGCCCCTTTCGATCGGATGTCGATGTGGTGAGCGGCTATGCCGTCTTTGCGTTGCCCGTCGCGGCCTCGGTCGTCGCGGCTTCCTTGCCGAGGATGAAGGAGCGACGCAGCGGCTTGATCACGAACACCGCCATCAGAGCTGCCGTCGCGTTCAGCGCGACTGCCACGACGAAGACCGACTTCCAGCCATAGGTCGCCGAGATCACGCTTGCGAGCGGCACCAGCAGCGAGGCGGTGCCCTTCGCGGTGTAGAGCATGCCGTTGTTGGTGGTTGCGAACTTCGAACCGAAGGTGTCGCCGCAGGTCGCGGGGAACAGCGAGTAGATCTCACCGAACACGCCGAAATACACCGCCGTTGCCAGCACGAACACGATCGGCACATGGCCATAGGCCGACAGCGTCAGCAGCATCAAGGCGGCCGTGCCGAAGGCGATGAACATGGTGTGCTCGCGGCCGATATTGTCGGAGACCCAGCCGAAGAACGGACGGCCGAAACCGTCGAAGATGCGGTCGAGCGAGATCGCGAAGGTCAGCGCCGCCATCTGGAAGCCGGCAAGCGTGACGGGCGTGCTGGCGATGTTGAAGTCGTGTGCGATCGGCGCGATCTGGGCCGCGGTCATCAGGCCGCCGGAGGCAACCATCACGAAAACCACGTACATCACCCAAAAGATTGGGCTGCGCAGCACCTGCGGCGGGGTGAAGTCGATCCTGGTCTGCGGCAGGTTGAGCTTCTTCTTCTTTGGCGGCACGAAGATCGACGGCGGCTTGATGAAGAAGGCGAGCACGAAGACGATCAGCCCCTGGCCGATGCCGAAGGTGAAGAACGCGCTCTGATAGCCGCTCGAGGCGATCATGCTGGCGATCGGCACCACGGTGAGCGCGGCGCCCGCGCCGAAGCCCGCGGCGGTCGCGCCGGCAGCGAGGCCGCGGCGGTCCGGGAACCATTTCAGCGCGTTGCCGACGCAGGTGCCGTACACCGCGCCCGCGCCCATGCCGCCGACGACCGCGGCGGCGTAGAGGAAGGTGAGCGAGTCAGCGTAGGAGTTGAGCACCCAGGACAGCGCGATCATCACGCCGCCGAACATGATCACGATGCGCGGGCCGTATTTGTCGACGAACCAGGCCTCGATCGGCACCAGCCAGGTTTCGGTCACGACGAAGATCGTGAAGGCGAGCTGGATCGCGGCGCGACCCCAGTGATGCTTGGCGTCGATCGGATCGACGAACAGCGTCCAGCCATATTGCAGGTTGGCGATCATCGCCATGCAGACGATGCCCATCACGAGCTGGAGCCAACGGAAACCACTTCGAAGAGGCGCGGCCGTGACGGCGCCGTCCGTGCTGGAAATCATCAACAACCTCCCAAGGCGCCTGTCTGTTGTTATCCGGCGTCGGCAAGACGACGGAGTGTCGCAAATCTTGTGGCGTATCGACGCAAGCGCGGCGCGCAGCTTGGTATACCATATCCCAGAATGCAAGCCCTATCTTGTCGTGCGTCGCAGCAAAATGCGCTGGGTTCTTTGGATTATCGGAAATTGGAACTGGTCTCCAAAAACGAAAACGCCCGGTTCCAAGGGACCGGGCGCAACGCGCGGATTGAAGAGGCAAGGTCTACGCGGCCGCCTGCGCGACCACCGTCCTGCGCCAGGGTTTCAGCACAAGGATCGCAAGCAACGAGGCAAGGATGTTGGCGCCGGCCGCGATGATGAACACGTTGTCCCAATGGCCCGAGGTCTGCTGCACGTAGTTCGCGAGCGGAACAAGAAGTGCGGCCGTGCCCTTCGCGGTGTAGAGCAAGCCCGCATTGGTGGTCGCGAACTTTGCGCCGAACGTATCGGTGCAGGTCGAGGGGAACAGCGAGTAGATCTCACCCCAGGCGAAAAACACGAAGCCCGACAGCAGCACGAACCAGACGGGATCGTGGCCCCAGAGGTAGAGCATCCAGATGCCGATGCCTTCCATGCCGAAAGCGATGAACATCGTGTTCTCGCGGCCGATCATGTCGGAGATCCAGCCGAAGAACGGACGCGTCAGGCCGTTGAGCACGCGATCGATGGTCGCCGCGAACGTCACTGCCGTCATGGTCATGCCGACGAGCGTGACCGGAATGGCGTCGACCTTCCAGTCGACCGCGATCGGCTTGAGGTTCGCCGTCACCATCAAGCCGCCGGCGCCGACGATCATGAACATGAAGTACATCAGCCAGAAGATCGGCTGCCGCAGCACTTCGGTAGGCTGATAGTTGCGGCGGCTCTGCACCAGCGCGGCATTCTGCACCACATTCGGCACCTGGCCTGGCTTCGGCGCGAGCAGGAAGAAGGCGAGAATGCAGATGATGATGCCTTGGCCGAGGCCGAAATAGAGGAAGGTGGACTGGAATCCTGAGTCCTTGATCATCGCCTGGATCGGCGCAACCGTGAGCGCGGAGCCGGCGCCGAAACCTGCCGCCGTGAGGCCGGCGGCGAGTCCCCGCTTGTCCGGAAACCATTTCAGCGCGTTGCCGACGCAGGTGCCGTAGACGGCGCCGGCGCCGATGCCCGCGATGATCATGCCGAGATAGTAACCGTTGAGAGTCGTGGCGTGAGCATTGATGATCCAGCCGATGGCGCAAAGCACGCCGCCGACGAGCACGACGATACGCGGACCGTACTTGTCGACGAACCATCCCTCGACCGGCACGAGCCAGGTCTCGAACAGCACGAACAACGTGAATGCCCACTGGATCGAGGCGCGATCCCAGCCGAATGTTTTCTGGATGTCGGGGACGAAGAACGTCCAGCCGTATTGGTAATTCGCGATCATCACCATCGCGGCGACGCCGATCGCCAGTTGAGCCCAGCGAAAGGTGTCGCTGACGCGAGCGGCCGTTGGGGCCGTTGTTGCGTGCACCATGTCCGTCATGAATCCTCCAGAGGCGCTTCTCTTTTTTTGCGAGCGCTGTGGAGGCATTCTTGTATTCGTTATGCCAAGCATCAAGCGCCCGACGGCTCGCCGTGCGCTTATGCCGCAACCGTCTTGAATCGAGGTCGCGCAACGAGCCGGTGCGCGCAAATAGAAATGGCCCCGCGAAGAGGGGCCATTCACCGAAAGTAGCAATTCGGGAAATTTAAAACTCGGGCGCGACAATTCGACGCTGCTGTTGGTCTCAAAGGCCGAAGCGCGGCTGATCGCCATTGCGGATCGAAATCTCGGCGCTCGCCATCAACAGGCGGTCGATCGCGGCGACGAGTCGGCCGATCAGAGAGTTGGAGGGCTGGAGCGTGACGGCGGCGGACTTGGACATCGGAAGTTCCCTTGCTTGAGACGGCCAACATTGCCGTCTCATCTTCGAAAGGCAATCTAGGTATACCAGATGCCAGGATCAATTGACTTGTTTGCATAGCAGCATTTTGTATCCCGCATCGCAGCAATCTGGATCTTGGCAGGACAATTCAAAGCCGCTAATGGTCTGCCCCCTTTTCCCGAGCATCTGTCAGAGTGGTTCATGTCGAGCGCCTCGCCCGCCGTCTCGATCGGCATCGATTTTGGAACCAGCAATACGGTCGTCGCGCTCGCGACGGACGACCGTAGGGTCGAGGCCATCCGCTTCGATCATGGCGGGCAACGGCACAGCGTCTACGTGTCGGCCCTGTGCTTCTGGGAGGACCGGCCGGGAAGCGGAGCCCAGGCTGAAGGCGGCCCGTGGGCGATCGAACAGTTTCTCGAAGGGCGCCACATCTACCGTTTTCTCCAGTCGTTCAAGACCTTCGCGGCCAGCAGCAGCTTCAATTCCACCCAGGTGTTCCGGCAGCGCTACAAGTTCGAGGATATTCTCGCGGCGTTCCTGCGGACGCTATCGCGCCATGGCGGCGACAGGTTCGGCTTCGAGGCGGCGAATATCGTGGTCGGCCGTCCCGTGCGCTTTGCCGGTGGCAATCCCGACGAAGCGTTGGCGATGGAGCGCTATCGGGCCGCCTTCGAACGGCTGGGCGCCGGCCACGCACGCTATGTCTACGAGCCCGTGGGAGCAGCGTTCTCCTTCGCCCGCCGCCTGGAGCGCGATGCCACCGTATTGGTTGCTGATTTCGGCGGCGGCACCAGCGATTTCTCCGTGATGCGTTTTTCGCGCACAGCGGGCAACTTGCGCGCCGAGCCGCTCGGCCACGCCGGCATCGGGATTGCCGGCGACACGTTCGATTACCGCATCGTCGACCACGTCGTCTCGCCGCGGCTGGGAAAAGGCTCCAGCTTTCGTTCGTTCGACAAGGTGCTGCCGATCCCCAACAGCCACTACACCAACCTCGCGCGCTGGCATCAGCTCGCGATGATGAAGAGCAACGGCGATCTGCGCGAGCTCCGGGAGCTTTCGCGTACCGCGCTGAAGCCGGCTCTGCTCGAGGATTTCATCACCATCGTCGACCTCGACCTCGGCTTTTCGCTGTACCGGGCTGTGTCCGACGCCAAGGTCGCGCTGTCGGCCAACGATCAGGTCGACTTCCGCTTCAATCGCGGCGGAGTCGACATTGGCTCAACCGTCACACGGAAAAACTTCGAAGCCTGGATTGCCGACGACATCGCGCGGTTGGGCGCCACCGTCGACAAGGTGCTGGGCGAGGCCGGCATCACCTCGCGCGAGGTGGAGAAGGTGTTCCTGACCGGCGGGACCTCTTTCGTGCCCGCCGTGCGGCGGCTGTTTGCCGAGCGGTTCGGCAACGAACGGCTGATGTCGGGAGACCAGTTCGAGTCGATCGCCTACGGCCTCGCCCTGATCGGACACAGTCCCGACCCGGACCGCTGGGCCGCGGGTGGTGGGCTCAGGCCGGGGGCTGGTGCGTAGAGCATGATCCGCGTGCTTTCCACAAGACGCGCTGCTGTCTAGCCACGCTGGGGCGGACTTGTGTTAGATCGCGCAATATCCCTGGTGTCATTGGCCGTAAGTTCGCGCTGCTTGGCGGCCGTTTGAATGATTGCTTCCAACGTGGCACCGAATGACCCAACACAAACCGTTGCGCCGACCGTATCCATCGTCGGCGGCGTGGCACCGGTCCCGAAAAGCGCGAGAACAATCCGGGCGTCGGCGTTCTTCCTGTTGAGCCTGCGAACGACATCTTGAACCTTGGCGCTGGACGGTTGGCCGACGTAGCAGAGGCACGCGAGCGACGTATCCGTCATGTCGAGCGAAAAGAATTTCGCCGTTGATAGCGCATCCGCCTCTTCCGCCATCGCCTCGATACCACGGTGCCTCAGCAAATAGGACAACACCAGCGCCGTCGCTTCGTCGAGCTTGCCGGATCCTGGAATGCAGAGCGCCGAACGCGGCGAACGGCTTTCTCCCTCGATCAACCTGCGTTGCGCCCTTGCTTCCTCAATTGCGATCGCCGCACCGGGGCTCGAGCTCATGTCCAGGGCCGGCGCGTCCAAATCGTAGTGCGCTTCCAGGTCGGCCACCAGCTCGTCGACGGTTGAAGCAATGCGATTTAATCGCTCTTCGTCGAGATGGCCCAATCGGCGGTCGGCTTCCGCGAGCCTCAGTCCCTCAAGCAGGATTGTGTCGCAGTATTCCTCAAGCGACGCCCCTTTGAGGAACTCATGCGCTTGCTCGGCGGCTTCAAGAGGATCTCCCGCCAGCATTCGTTGATAAGCCAGCTGAGGTGGGCTCAAAGGAGGCCGGTCGCCCAGCATGATTTCGAGGAACTTGAGCCGCTCGACATGCCGTCCCGCGACAACGAGACATATCGTCAGAGGCGTCGCCATCACCAGGCCGACCGGGCCCCACAGCCACGTCCAGAATGACGCAGACAGGATGATCGCGACGGGAGACAGGCCAGAACTATGGCCATAGATCAATGGTTCAAGAACCTGCCCGGCGAGCAGTTCCAGAACCACGAACAAGAGAGCCGTCAGCACCAACATTTGCCAGCCCGAACCAACGGCAGCGGCGAGAATGAGTGGAAATATGGCCGAGATCAGCGCACCAATATACGGAACGAACCGCAGGATCATCGCCAACAGCCCCCACAACGGAGCGGAGGGCACGCCAATCAATTCGAGACCTAAGCCGATTGCCAGACCGAACGCTGCGTTGAAGATCATCTGGGTCAGGAAGAGTTTGCTCAGGCGCTTGCCCGCATCATCAAGGGCTGCCGTCGTGCGCTGAATGTCGCTCGATCCGGCAAGACGGACGAGACGATTCCTCAGATCCTCCCTTTGCAACAGGATGAAAGTTACGAAAATGACGACGATCCCGGTCGTCGTGAGCGGCGAAAGCAAAGGCTCGATGATTTTGGCGAGCGTCGTCAAGGCACCCGGGTCGGGCTGCTTGACTTCAACGGGTATCGGAAGCGCTCTCTCTGATGATTGTCGCGCGAGCGCATTGTCCGGCCGACCAGTCGTCGCGTCACCGTGTTGCAGCTCTGTCCCCAGTTCCTTGAGAACGGTAGAGGCCTGTTCCAGCGTTCCAGAACCGCCCATCAACCCGCGAAGGCTCTCAATCTTGTCACTCAGCGTTTGCTGATATCCGGGCAGCCTGGCGGCTAGGTGCGTTGCCTGCGATACCATAAGCCCGCCCAGACTGAATATGATCGCAAATCCGAAGAAGACGACTATGAGCACAGAAGCCGTGCGCGGAACTCGCCATGAGTAGAGACGTATGACGAAGGGCGCGAGAACGAAGCTCAAGAGAACGGCCAGTGCGACCGGAACGAAAACTTCCCGGCCAAAATAGAGCGCAGCAATAATCAGTGCTGCGACAGCCATATTCGTCAGCGCGCTGCCTCGCCGCTGCGTTAGCCTTATTTGCTCGGGTTTCTCCTGCAACTGCGTGGCCCTCGCCCTTGGCCGAACCGATAGTCGCTGCGCCTTCGATGAAACCCTTCGGTTTCACGGCGCCAAACATCATCCAAGAGCCGATCATAAGACCTGGCGCCAAGCCTGGTGAGCTCAGTTGGACTTGGGTTCTGCAACGCGAACGAACGAATGCCGTCGCGCGCTCCTCTTTCGGCGCGGAGCGACTCTACGCCTCTTTTCCACCTCAGGTAAGAACAAAGTAGGGGATGACGCGCGCGCTTGTTCCGGCGCGCTTGCCGTGTCGGTGAGTGATCGAATTGGGCTGACTACGCTGCGGCACATGTGAAAACGGCCCGGAGGGTCGGGGAGACTTCCGGGCCGAGCGTTCCCTCCACTTAAGACCCCCTCGTGCGGCGAGGGGGCTACGCTTCCATGGAAACACTACGATGCAACAACCGCAGAACGCGCGCGCCTGCAAATATCTTCTTGGTAAGGCAGATTAACTCGCCGCAAGCTTCATCCGTTTCGGGTTCGAAAGCCGTCGCGCGCTACCGATGACGAGCGCTGCCCGTCCACGCCTAAATCCGAACCTGCGCTCACGCTGTGCGAGCCCAGCGCACCATGCCCGCTAGTGCACGACCAACACCGGCACGCTTCCGTCGGCCAGGACCTCCGATGTTTGGCTCCCCAGGAACAGCTTCCTGAGACCGCGATGCCCGCGAGAGCCCATGACGATCAAGTCGTAGCCTCCAGACTTTGCCGTTTCGATAATTGTAGTGGCCGGGTGCGCATTCGGAACATGCAAGAGTTGCGCGGATAATCCGGCGCGCTCCGCCATGGCGCGAGCTTCGCCGAGCACTTTGCCCGCCCGTTCCTTGCAGGCTGCGTCGAAGCGATCAAACTCTTCCTGCGAGGGAATCCAACCCCCGGCGTATCCACCCCCATAGTCGACCGGCAGAGGTTCCGTTACGGTGATTACCGTCACTTTAGCGTTCAAGGCCTTTGCCAAGGCAATTCCGTGCTCGACGCCTTTTTTCGCGACATCCGATCCATCCGTGCTCAAGAGAAGATTGGCGTACATTTGGGGCTCCCTTGCTCGTCGAACGTTTCCCGAAGAGAAGTGATGCTTGCTTATATGGTCCGATCGTCGCCGTGCGTCCACGCGCGAACATCATCGGCCCGCGCTGTCTCGCTATTCTAGAGCGCGAACCCCATCAGGGCCGCGATCCTCAATGAGTAATGGATCACGATCAGCGCGCCGATGATGAACACGGCGACGCCGATCACGGCCCACCATTTGATCCTTGTGGTCATCTGGCCTTCCTTCTTGCCGATGCTACTGCGCGTTGTGGCCATCGCAAAGGGCCGGTCGCTCTTGTCTCCACATAGGACGGGTTGAGCGAGCGCACGTCCCGATGGTCCCCCACATGAAAATGGGCCGCCTCAACCGGGCGGCCCATTCGTCTGACGTCAAGCGGTTCGGCCCACTCCGCGGCCTGCTTCTGCGGTGCGGTTTGCCGCCCGCAGCAAAACCCTCCGCGAGGCGCTACTGATTGATCTCGGGCTCGACGAGCCTTGCCAGGTTCCGCAGCGACTCCTGCCAGCCGAGATAGCAGGCCTCAGGCGGAATGGCGTCCGGTATGCCTGCCTGCGTGATATCCAGCTCGGTGCCGACGGATACTTTCTTCAAGATCACGGTCACCTGGATCTCGCCCGGCAAATTGGGATCGTCGAATTTGTCGGTGTAGCGCAGGCGTTCGCCCTGGATGAGCTCGAGATATTCGCCGCCAAACGCGTGACCATTGCCGGTCGTGAAGTTCCGGAAGGACATTCTGAATGTGCCGCCGACCTTTGGCTCCAGGTGGTGCACGGTGCAGGTAAAGCCATTGGGCGGAAGCCATTTCGCGAGCGCGTCCGCTTCGAGGAAGGCGCGATAGATTTTCTCTGGGGTGGTCGCCAAGACGCGATGCAGGCGTACAGTACTGGGCATGCTGGTTGATCCTCCTTGAAGTAATGGGTCCGAAATTGACGTCCGTTGCCCATTCATATCCCGAGGACGAACCAGACGTGGTCGGCCCGACACGACATCTCAGCTTTTTTGCCGGGTATGGGCCAGGATCCGATTGCCGCGGATCCTGATTGCCGCAATGGTGACAATGTCGGCTGTCCGCACGTTGAGACCCGTGGTCTCGCAATCTGTGACGACAAAGTCGTCGTCCGGAGCTCGATCGAACATGTATCGATACGACTGGACGGACCAGCGTGAACCATCGTCATCCCAACCATAGGTCCGCCCATGGATCATCGATATGATGTTGAGGCTGCAGCCTAAGGGCGCGCGGCGCGGACATGCGGTTCATTCCGTAAGCCTGCACGTGCGAGCGTGCCAGGGGCTGGGCCGCGGCGTGCGTTGGGTGAGCTGCAAGAGCAGGGGAAGAGGCAAGCGCAAAGCCGAGCGCCATCGTTGCAAAGAAGAGAACAGAGTGTCGTGATTTTTCTACGGTCATTTCAATTCTCCATTTGTTGGGTCTGCACCATTGAATGATCAGGCCCCGCGCATCGCGCTATTCGACGTGAGGGAAGATGGCGCATGACCAATCATCGATCCAACGAATAATTTAAGATGTTTCAATCGATAAAATCGATTAATCTGCCGACGCAGCGAGGCCACCGGGCGAGAGTGCCATCGCCGAAAGAGACAGATTGTTCTCGATAGCGAGATCGCGCTTGTTCGAATGAACGGTGGTTTGGGTGACGGAACAGGATTGCCGGCATGACCCTTGAACAGCTTCGCATTTTTGTTGCCGTGGCTGAATGCGAGCACGTCACCCGAGGCGCGCAACAGCTTAATCTGACCCAATCGGCGACGAGCGCCGCGATCGCCGCGCTCGAAGAGCGTTACGCGACCAAGCTGTTCGATCGGATAGGTCGTAGGATTGCGCTGACCGAGGCGGGGCGGCTATTCCTGAAGGAAGCAAAGGCGGTGCTTGCCCGTGCGTCCGACGCCGCGAAGGTGTTGACCGACCTTGCCGACCTCACGCAAGGCTCATTGGCGCTGGCGGCGAGTCAGACCGTAGCGAACTATTGGCTGCCCGTGGCGATCCAGAGCTATCGGTTGCGATATCCTGGCGTCATCGTCAGCACGACGATTGGCAACTCGGAAAATGTCGCAGTCATGGTTCGCGAAGGCAGCGCCGATCTCGGCTTGGTCGAAGCGGCAATTGATGACCCAACCCTCGTCATGGCTCCCGTTGCGGAAGACGAACTCATTCTTGTTGCGCCGCTAAATCATCCCTGGGCAGCAAGAACGCCGCGATCGGCGCAGGAATTGAAGCGCGGACCTTGGGTGTTGCGCGAGCCAGGCTCAGGTACGCGATCGGTCTTCGAGGGTGCGCTGCCCGGCCTTGGTTTAACGAGCAAGGATCTCAACGTCGCGCTCGTGCTCCCATCGAATGAAGCCGTTCGCGCCGCAGCCGAGGCTGGCGCCGGGGTCACCGTGATATCCAGGCTGGTGGTCGCGAATTCGGTCAAGGCAGGCAACCTCGTTCCCGTCAAATTTCCTCTTCTGCATCGCCGCTTCGTCGCCCTTCGACACAAGGAGCGATACGTCAGCCGCGCAGAGCAGGCATTTCTAGACGTGATTTCGAACGACGCTGCTTCGAATCGTAAAACAAAGAAGGGCAGCGAGCGAAGCTTCCCTCTCCCAACCATCGAGAGATAGATTTCATCGGTTGCTCATCGGGAGAGGTGGCGACCTATCGGATATTCTTCAGATCGACGACGTGTTACGATTTGGAAATGAACATGATCGGGAGGTCGGGATGATTTCGCTCACTCGCGCTTCGGCCATGCTAGCGGTGACCACGCTGGCAGTCGTGTGCACCGTTGGAGCCATCTTCTTTGCGTCCGCCCAGCCGCTTCCGGCGTCACAACCGGAGATTTGCGCGAGGCCCAGCTCCGATGTCGGTGCAGAAGCTCCCTTCCTGGCCGAGAACGTCACCGCCATGAAAAGAATGATGGGCGACATGGCGGTGAAGCCGACCGGCGACGTTGATGCCGATTTTGTGGCGATGATGGTGCCTCATCATCAGGGTGCGATCGACATGGCGCTTGCCGTGCTTCGCCACGGCCGCAATCCGCAGATCAGGCGGTTGGCCCAGGAGATCATCGTGACCCAGCAACAGGAGATCGCGGTGATGCGCCTCGCTGTCGGTCAGCCCCTGCCGCCGTCTACACCTTAGCGACTGGAAGGGCCGTCAAGGGCGGATCGAGTCGAAATCCAGCCAACAGAGATCGAACGATGGAGCCGTGACATGAAACACGCCGCTTATCTGGGAGGCCTTCTGGTATCGATCGTTCTCGTGAGTGTGCGATATGCCGGTGCCGGACAAGTCCCGGGTGCTGCCTCCAATCCCGACATCCCGATCAGCCACCGCGATCGCGTCTACGCCGCCGAGCAGTTTTCGAACACAGTCTCCGTCACTGATCCCGTCGACAACAAGCTGCTCGGCGTTATCCGGCTCGGCGATCCGCTGCCGGCGAGCTTCAGCCCGCTCTACCGGGGCCAGTTGCTGGTGCACGGCTTGGGTTTTTCGCCCGATCATCGCACCCTTGCCGTGGTTGCGATCGGCTCCAACGCCGTGAATTTCATCGATACCGCGACCAACACCGTCAAGCACGTCACCTATGTCGGGCGCTCGCCGCACGAGGCGTTCTTCACGCCGGACGGCAATGAAGTCTGGGTGGTGGTGCGGGGCGAGAACTATGTCGCCGTGCTCGACGGCACGACCTACCGGGAAAAGACGCGGATCGTTGTGGCTAACGGACCGGGCATGACGATCTTTTCGCCGGACGGGAAGTACGGCTATGTCTGCTCGTCGTTCACGCCCGAGACCGCGATTATCACCGTCGCCGACCACAGGATCGTCGGCAGGGTCCCGCAGGCCAGCCCGTTCTGTCCGAACATTGCTGCCACGCCGGATGGTGCCCAGGTTTGGTTCACGTTGAAAGACACCGGCAAGGTTCAGGTGTTCGATGCCCAGCCGCCATTCGCGCTCCTGAAGACGATCGACACCGGGCCGATCACGAACCATGTCAACATCGTGCGCAACGCCAACGGCATGTTCGCCTATGTCACGATCGGCGGCCTCAACGAGGTCCAGGTTTATCGCACCGACGATTTCTCGAAGGTGGCAACCATTCCGGTCGGCAAGCTGCCCCATGGCATCTGGCCGTCCGGTGACGGCACGCGGGTCTATGTCGGCCTCGAGAACGAAGACCGCATCGCCGCGATCGATACGCTGACGAACAAGGTGATCGCGACGAGCCCGATCGGACAGGCTGCGCAGGCGGTGGTCTACGTGCCGAATGCCAGCTCGGTGATGAGCGTGAACGGCAACGCCGCGATGACGATGATGCCTGCGATCCCCGATCGCGCGGGAACGGAGCACCTGCAGCCACTCGGCGTAGCCGGGATGTCGACGCAGTTGTGGCTCGCGCCGCCCGGGCAGAAAGCGGACAGGGCGCCCACCAGCGTCTCGCTCTCCGACCAAGGCCTGGTGCAAGTGCTCGAGGCTTCGGTCACCGGGCTCGAGCCAGGCAAGCCCTACGTGCTGGCCCTGGCGACCGAGGCGTCGGGCGGCGGCGCGCTGCAGCCCCTGCAGGGCTTCATGACCAATCCGGCGGGCGCGGCGGTAGTCACTGCGATTGGACCAATCCGGCAGCTCGTGCGCGGTGATGACAAGGTCCAGCGCCGCTATCTGGTGATTGCGCCCGGTATAGTCGACGGCCCGGGCACGCCGGTGCAGGTCCAGGCGGAATGACGCGGTTGTGTCCGAGATCGAACGGGCACATTTCGCGTTGCGCAGATTGGCGCGCATTCCACAAGACGCACCGCTGTCCAGTCACGCCTCAAGCCCATCATTTTGCGTCGGCTTTTCGGATATTGGCAGACATGCGACAGCATGTTGGTCGGCGTCTACTAGCGCACCCGTCTAGACATCACCCTTCGGGTACTCCGGCGATGTACAATCCCTTAATCATGCGCTTGGCTCCTGCAACGAACTTCGCGCCGCCGCGCACTGGAGCCTCTCTGACGCGACGGATAGTAAATGTTGGGTCAAGTGCAAGTCCCGCATTTGCGGCCACTTGCGCCTCGCCCAGTCTCCCAAGAAGCGCGAGCGATGCAGCGTACCCAAAATGCACGAGCGGATAGTTTCGGTTGGCCTCGATTCCTCGAGCAAACCAGGCGGCTGCTTCTGCGTCTGCTGCGATCTGCAGCTTGGCAAAACCCGCCGTATTCATCCAATGGAAGGTGGAGATATCGCGAGGGGACAGGCGCAGTGCTTCGTTGACGTGGCACTCAGTATCTGCACCGCAACCCATATAAAATTTGGCGATGCCCATCATCACGCGAGCGTCAGCCAAATTGCGATCCAGGGCCAGGGCTCGCTCGCACTCAGCCATGCCTTGGGCCAGCCGATTCGTATTGATGAGTAGGAAGGCTAAGGTGAAATGAGCCCAGGGGTGGTCCGGTGAAAGGCATAGCGCCTTCAGCACCATTGTCTCTGCTGCTGTCAGATGCTCGTGGGGATGGTCAGTTAAGAATAACACTCCAAGTGCAGTCTCAACCGTTGCCGTCCAGCTCATGGCGTCGACATTTTTGGGATCAATTGCTAGAGCCAGTTCAAAAGAACTGCGAGCTTCTGTCAAATGTTCGGGTGTCAGTCCCTTGCTCAAGGAATGGCGGCCTTGGAAATAGAGATCCATGGCGTCGGGATTCAGCGCTCTTGCCGCACGACGCGCCTCGGCCACGATGAGTTGGTTGTCTAACGTCCGGGCAATCCTGGTTACAATTTCGTCCTGCATATCCAGCAGATCGGCGATGGGCTTGTCGAAGCGGTCGGCCCACAGGTGATTGCCTGTCGTCGCGTCGATCAATTGAACGTTCACCCGGAGACGGTTGTCGCAACGCTGCACCGAGCCTTCAAGCGCGTAGCGAACGTTTAACTCACGACTAATCTGTCTGACATCGACAAATTTGCCTCTGTAGGTGAATGCGGTGTGTTGGCCGATAACAAATGAGCCGCCGATGCGTGATAGATCTGTGGTGAGGCTCCCGGTCACACCATCGACAAAGTAGTCCTGCTCGGGATCGCCACTGAGATTGGCGAAGGGCAGCACAACGATGGAAAGGCGAGGTGGTGAAAGTACGCTTGATCCCGCGCGCGGAGATTGCGTCGCTGGGCTGCGGTCGTCCAGAACATAGACCCGAACCGGACGGCCGATGTTTTTGAGGTTCTGCTCGCCCAGATCGACGAACCGATCCCCAAACTTGCCCTGGACCTGATCGTAAGCAGCCGAGGAGATGCAGATGCCGCCGGGCGCTGCGACGCTCTCGAGCCGCGCCGCGATATTGACGCCATCGCCAAAGATGTCGTGGGGTTCGACGATCACATCGCCAATGTTTACGCCCACTCGAAAAGCGATACACCTGTCTTCCGGATCGTCGGTGGTAAGTTCGCGGACGCGCGCTTGGAATTGGATTGCAGCCCGAACCGCTTCGACGGCACTCGGAAACTCCGCGAGGAACCCGTCGCCGGTGTTCTTCACGATGCGACCGCCGTGTTCGGCGATTGCCGGCTCGACGCCGCTGGCGAGGAGCGCCATCAGCTTGGCGTGCGTAGCTTCTTCGTCTTCGTGCATCAGTCGCGAATACCCGGACACGTCGGCCGCCAGTATCGCCGATAACCTGCGCTCGATTCGAACTGGCCGCTCCTGCGCCATGGTCAACAAGTTCCTGCACGGTACTGTTGTATGATGGATCACCGGCCGTACCAAATGCGCAATACCCACCGAGAGGATAGTTTCGCCCAACAGCCCATCGAAACGACAGCTGAGCTGACCGTTGCGGAAAATATTCCAAGGGGCGACGGGGATTTCGCCTTATGGCCCTAGTGCGAAGTCTGGCCTGGCCCTTGAATGGTCTGCTCGTCGGTGGGCATCGGAATGAGCTGAGAGGTATTCAAAACGACGCGTTGGCCCCAAAGCTGCCGATCATCAGACTTGCTATCAGCCTCAGGTTGCGCTTGGTTAGGCTGGCTATCAGGTTTTGCACGAGGTGCAGGCTATGGTCGATGCACTTAGGCCCTCCGAACCCGCTCCGACAAATCCGCCTGCAGACTTTTTGCTAGAATGGTACAAACTTCATCGTGCGCACGAGTTGGAGTTGAACAGAGCGACCCTTGCCTACGAGCTCGAGCTAGCCAAGCTATTCGTTCTGCTAAATGGCGGAGCTGCTGGTGCATTCCTAACCTTGACCGGAGCCATATGGAAAGAACCGCCGCATCCAGCCTTCGGATTCGTTGCAGGCGCGATCTGCTGTTGGTTGCTAGGTCTTTTCATAGCTGCACTTGCAACTAACTCGGCATACTATGCACAAAGAGAATACACGAAAGCCTACCGTCTTCGGCGAAACGGGGAGGAGCTACGGCGAATTTATGAGAGCGGCATAAAGCCGAGGCATCTTGGTATTGAGATCTGCTCAGCGGACGACGCGGAGCAAAAAGCAGACGAAGCGCGAAAGCTTGCCAGCGCTTGGTCGAATGGCGTCCCCAAACTTCGTCTCGGGGCTGTACTTCTTTTCGTCGCAGGCGGTTTTTTAGCTCTGATTGCGCTCCAGCCTTCGTTCGCATCTGCACTTTCTAAATGAGTGTGGCGGCAAACGTGCGACACGCAAAGGCCATACGGCTTTGAATACGTCAGACAAGAGAGATTTCAGCTAATGGCATCAAGCCGAACCGGCCGAGGCGCATTGTCAGGTCTGCTTTCAACGGTCCATCGGACATGGGTCCACGCTCGCGTTCGCAGCGGCTTTTGGCCGCAACGCTTGCTCCTACTCACGCACTGTCAAAGAAGCTCTCTTCAGTCATGCTGCTGACGCAATCTCTGTCTTAGTCGGAGAGATCTAAAACACTGCGTGAGGACCACCCCGGTTCCCACAACGGTTCCGTCGCCAAGGTTGGCACGAACCCGCAAACAATTGGCACGAGCTCGCTAACGCCCTCGCGTTTCGCTTGACCATGCTTTGCGGCATCGGGAACCGAACAATCGAAAAAACTCAATCAAGGAGTTATGATGGTGTTCCACTCGAGCGCCGCAATTTGCGGCGCCGTAGTTGCGCTTGCCATGTCTGTTACCGTTGCTCGAAGTGAAATCGGTGCAGTTCATTCAAGTGCCGTCGTCGATGCCGCTTCTGGGGATGCGATCATCGGCGCAGCATCCATGTATAATCCGTTCCGCCCCGGATGGCGGGAGGGCGGCCCGAACACAGCCTCCGGCGAGCGCTATGATCCCTCTGTCTGGGCGGCTGCCATCAAGACGAGTTTGCGTCAGAAATTCGGTGGGGTCCTATTTGGCGCGAGGCCGAAATATGCCCTCGTCGAGGCCGTGGGCAAGAAGGTCATCGTCAAGATAAATGACGTGGGGCCACTAACGCCTGGCCGCATCATTGACCTGAACGAGCGGACGATGCGCTATTTCGATCCAGGCCTGCAGCTCGGAGTAATTACTGGCGTGAGTGTCAGGCCGCTTGCGGGGGACTATTGGATCCCCGGACCAGTCCTCGACGGTCTCCTGGCCGCTGATCTTTGCGGCGATGCCACCTCTGGCGGCAAGACGACGGCCGACGCAACTTGCGTTGCCAACAGTTCTGCAATGTAGAGAAGAGCCTGACCCTTGAGTCGACATGGCTGGATGGCGCCGGTCTACGTCCGTATTTGGCGAGGATCACTCCGGCGCTCGTCCCGCGAAATCTGCCGCGATGCCGCTACTGATTGATCTCGGGCTCGACGAGCCTTGCGAGGTTTCGCAGCGACTCCTGCCAGCCGAGATAGCAGGCTTCGGGCGGAATGACGTCCGGGATTCCTGCCTGTGTAATTTCCAGCTCGGTGCCGACAGATACTTTCTTCAAGATCACGGTCACCTGGATCTCGCCCGGCAAAATCGGATCGTCGAACCTGTCGGTGTAGCGCAGGCGTTCGTCCGGGACGAGTTCGACATATTCGCCGCCAAACGCGTGGCTGTTGCCGGTCGTGAAGTTCCGGAAGGACATTCTGAATGTGCCGCCGACCTTCGGCTCCAAATGATGCACGGTGCAGGTAAAGCCGTTGGGCGGAAGCCATTTCGCCAGCGCGTCCGCCTCGAGGAAGGCGCGATAGATTTTCTCGGGGCTGGTCGTCAGGACGCGGTGGAGGCGTACAGTGCTAGGCATGATTGTCATCCTCGTAAATTGATGGGTACGACACGGACGTCCGTTGCACGTTCATGCCCCGAGGACGAACGAGACGTCACGGATCCGACACGTCATCTCAAATCTTGTTCCTGCGTTAGGTCGAGAACGCCTGCTGCGGATCGTCTGGCGGGAACTGCTAAACTGCGCCTCTCGTTGTAGACTCGATAGCAATATTGGTTTGCGCCCGCTATAGAACTGCACGTTTAGCCGCGGGGGAAGCGTTGAATACAGATGTCGTCCTCATCGCAGGCCCCTTGGTTCGGGCCTCGAGCTGGGAGCCTACGGCCGAAAAGCTGCGTGACTCAGGATGGCGCGTACAAGTCCCGGACATTCTGGCGCATCATGCCTCTCCCCCGGCATGGAGCGCGTGGAGCCGCAGTCTTGTCAATCAAATTGCTTCCGCAAATGGGCTGGTGTTGATTGGCCACAGCTCTGCCAGCGCTCTAGCCGCCGATCTGGCGACCAAGTTGCCCACGAAGGCCGTTGTCATCCTCGATGGTGACATCCCGCCGATAGAAGGCGCGGCATACCCTGTTAGGCCAGCTTTGCGCGCTTTCATTCAAAATCTTGCGGAAGCGGATGGATCCCTCCCGGTGTGGTCAAAATGGTTCGACGGTGACGCACACCGCGCATCGCTGGTTGGCATCGACATCCTGAAAAGCGATCACAGCGCGTTCGTTCGGTTCGAAAGCGGCCTGCCGAAGATGAATATCAGTTGGTTTGACGAGACTGTCGACCTTGCCAGGTGGGATCACATTCCCGCCGGGTTCATCCAGGCGTCAAAGCTCTACGATCACGCAACAGTGGAGGCGCGCCGTCGCGGATGGCCAGTCATCAACTCGGAAGGGACCCACCTCGATCCAACTCTACGTCCTGCCGAAACCGCGAGTGCCATTGCTGCTATCGCGCGCACCCTTGGAGCGATCCGTTAATCGGCTCCCCGCACAACCCGCACCAGAGCGATGTCCGTGCTTGCGCGGATGTCGGGGCGATAGCGGACATCAGGCGGGGTACTCTGCGATGATCGACTTTTGCCACTGATTTGCCCGACGTGTCAAATGATTTCGTAAAATCCGCAATTCACGTACGGGCCCCCTGGCTACTTTGCATGGGGTTGTTTTTCAACTTTTAGTGGGAGCCCTGAGCGGGAGAGTGAGCGCACATAAAAAAGGGCCACCTGAACGGGCGGCCCTTTCGTCTTGGGTCGAAGTCGGTCCGCTTACTCCGCGGCCTGCTTCTGCGGCGGATCGAGCGCGCCGGACTTGTGGATGTCGGCGACCTGGTGATCGCTGAAGCCGAGCACGCTGCGCAGGATCTCGTCGGTGTGCTCGCCGAGCAGCGGCGAGCGCTGCACGTCGCTCGGGGAGTCCGACAGCTTGATCGGGTTGCCGACCGAGATGTATTTGCCGCGGGTGGGGTGGTCGACCTCGACCACGGTGCCGGTCGCACGCAGCGACTGGTCTTCGGCGATCTCCTTCATCGACAGGATCGGGCCGCAGGGGATGTCGTCATTGTTGAGGATCTCCATCGCCTCGAACTTCGTCTTCGTCATCGTCCACTGCTCGATGCGGGCGAAGATCTCGTTCAGCCGCGGCAGGCGGGCCTGGGGCTTGGCGTAGTTCGGATCGGTCTTCCAGGTCGGCTCGCCGATCACGTCGCAGATCTTCTCCCAGACCGGCGCCTGGGTGATGAAGTAGATGTAGGCGTTGGGATCGGTCTCCCAGCCCTTGCACTTCAGGATGCGACCGGGCTGGCCGCCACCGGAATCGTTGCCGGCGCGCGGCACGGCATCGCCGAACGGAATGCCTTCGCCGAACTGGCTGTATTCCTTGAGCGGACCGTGGGCGAGGCGCTGCTGGTCGCGCAGCTTGACGCGCGCGAGGTTGAGCACGCCGTCCTGCATCGCAGCGGTGACGCGCTGGCCCTTGCCCGAATGCGTGCGCTGATAGAGCGCGGTGACGATGCCGAGCGCCAGGTGCAGGCCGGTGCCGCTATCGCCGATCTGCGCGCCGGTGACGAGCGGCAGGCCGTCGCGGAAACCGGTGGTCGAGGCGGCGCCGCCGGTGCACTGCGCGACGTTCTCATAGACCTTGCAATCCTCGTACGGTCCGGGACCAAAGCCCTTGATCGATGCGACGATCATCTTCGGGTTGATCGCCTGGATCTTCTCCCAGGGGAAGCCCATGCGGTCGAGCACGCCGGGGCCGAAGTTCTCGACCAGCACGTCGCACTTCTTGATCAGCTCGGTGAGAACCTCCTTGCCCTTGGGGTTCTTGGTGTCGAGCGTGATCGAGCGCTTGTTGTGGTTCAGCATGGTGAAATACAGGCTGTCCACGTTCGGGATGTCCTGGAGCTGGCCGCGGGTGATGTCCCCGACACCGGGACGCTCCACCTTGATCACGTCGGCGCCGAACCATGCCAGCAATTGCGTGCAGGTCGGCCCCGACTGGACGTGGGTGAAGTCGAGAATGCGAACGCCCGTGAGCGCCTTGGTCATCGTGTTTGCTCCTTTTACTATCTGTTGCCGTCATGCCCGCGAAGGCGGGCATCCAGTATTCGCCGTAGATTCAGTCGGGCTCAGTGTTCGCCAACAAGGATGGTCCGGCGATTACTGGATTCCCCGCCTGCGCGGGGAATGACCCGGTCGATGCTTACTTCTTCTTCTGCAGAACGCTCTGCGGATTGAGGTTGCCGATGCGGCCGCTTTCCGAGCCCGCGGCCGGATCGATCACCGCGTTGATCAGCGTCGGCTTGCCGCTACTGATCGCCTCGTTGACGGCGCGCTTCAACTCGTCCGGCGAGGTGGCGTTCACGCCGATGCCGCCGAAGGCTTCCATCATCTTGTCGTAGCGCGCACCCTTGACGAACACGGTGGTCGCGGGATCGGAGTTGGCGCTGTTGACGTCGGTGCCGCGATAGATGCCGTCATTGTTGAAGATGACGACGCAGATCGGCAAATTGTAGCGGCAGATGGTCTCGACCTCCATGCCGGAGAAGCCGAAGGCTGAGTCGCCTTCCACCGCGAGCACGGGATTGCCGGTCTCGAGCGCGGCGGCGATCGCCTGGCCCATGCCGATGCCCATCACGCCCCAGGTGCCGACGTCGAGACGCTTGCGTGGGCGGTACATGTCGATGACGCCGCGGGCGAGGTCGAGCGTGTTGGCGCCTTCGTTGACGAGGATCGCCTCGGGATGCTCCTTGATGACGTTCTTCAGCACGCCGAGCGCGCCGTGATAGTCCATCGGCGACTTGTTGTTCATGAGCTTCGGCGCCATCTTCGCGACGTTCTCTTCACGCTTGGTCACGACAGACTTGGTCCATTCGGCCGGCGGCATGGTCCAGCCCGCACCCATCGCCTGGTTGAAGGCGGACACGACGGAGCCGATGTCGCCGACGACGGGCGCGACGATCTCGACGTTGGAGTCCATCTCCCTCGGCTCGATGTCGACCTGGATGAACTTCTTCGGCGCTTCACCCCAGCTCTTGCCCTTGCCATGCGAAAGCAGCCAGTTGAGCCGGGCGCCGATCAGCAGGACGACGTCGGACTCCTTCAGCACCGTCGAGCGGGCTGCGCCGGCGCACTGCGGATGCGTGTCGGGGAGGAGGCCCTTGGCCATGCTCATCGGCAGGAAGGGGACACCGCTCTTCTCGACGAAGGTCTTGATCTCCTCGTCGGCCTGCGCGTAGGCCGCGCCTTTGCCGAGGATGATGAGGGGACGCTTTGCGCTCTTCAGAACATCGAGCGCGCGCTTCACCGAAGCAGGCGAGGGGATCTGCGCGGGGGCGGCATCGATCACCTTGACCAGCGACTTCTGGCCGGCATCAGCGTTCATCACCTGGCCGAACAGCTTTGCCGGCAGATCGAGATAGACGCCGCCGGGACGACCGGAGACCGCGGCGCGGATCGCGCGGGCAAGACCAATGCCGATGTCCTGGGCGTGCAGCACGCGATAGGCGGCCTTGCACAGCGGCTTTGCGATCGCGAGCTGGTCCATCTCCTCGTAGTCGCCCTGCTGGAGGTCGACGATCTCCCGCTCGGAGGAGCCCGAGATCAGGATCATCGGGTAGCAGTTGGTGGTGGCATGGGCCAGCGCAGTGAGGCCGTTGAGGAAGCCGGGCGCGGAAACCGTGAGACAGACGCCAGGCTTCTTGGTGAGGAAGCCCGCGATGCCTGCGGCGTAGCCGGCGTTCTGCTCGTGACGGAAGGAGATCACGCGAATGCCGGCAGCCTGCGCCATGCGGCCCAAATCCGTGATCGGGATGCCCGGCACATTATAGATCGTGTTGATGCCGTTCAGCTTGAGCGTGTCGATGACGAGATGAAAACCATCCGTCAATTCCTGCTCGGTGCCCGGTGCTTCGGACTTGGTCGCGGTATTCAGCATGGGCCTTGTCTCCCTGGTCTCAAGGTGCCGTTTTAGGCTTTGCGGGCGAATTACTCGCCCTTCTGGTGAAGTTGCTGGCTAAACAGCTACGTGAATAGTTCCTGGCCATGCGCTTCGACGTAAGCCGCAAGGCCAAGGGTGTGATCGCGGGCGCGCTTCTCGGCGAGTTCGGTGTCGCGCGCTTCCAGCGCTTCGATGATGCCAAGATGCTCGGGCAGCGAGGTCGCGGTGCGATCCTTCCGTCCGATCGTCAGTTGCCGGTAGCCGCGCACATGCAGCAGAAGATCGTTGGTGAGGTCGACGAGGATCGGCGATTCCGACAGCGAGATCAGCGCCTGGTGAAAGGCGATGTTGGCGCGCGAATACTCCTCGATGTGATCCTCGGGCAGGCGATCCTTGCTGAAATCCTTGAAGTAGTCGCGCAGCGCCGAAATGTCCTTCTTGCGCGCCGTGGTGGTGATCAGGCGTGCCGCCATGCTCTCAAGCGCCGCCCAGGCGCGGATCATGTCGACGATCTCGCTCTTGGTCCTGCGCACGACCATGATGCCCCGGCGCGGCACGGTCTTCACGAAACCGTCCTGCTCGAGCATCGCGATCGCTTCGCGGATCGGTGTGCGGCTGACACCCAGGCGCTCGGACAGCGCGCGCTCGTCCAGCATCACCGGCTCGGGCGTCGAATAGATGTCCATCTTGAGGATCGCTTCCTTCAAGGCGTCATACGCCTTGTTCTTGAAGCTGCTCTCCGGGGCAATACGGACGATTGCGAGATCTGCCTCGGCCATGTTGGGCGATGCCTTGATTTGCTTCACGACGATTCTCCTCCTCAGGGGGAGTCGTCTTTTACAGGAATATTTACCGAAATGTTTTTGGCATACCACATGCCAGAATGTCAAGCTGCCTATTTTTTGCGGCCTTCGGACCCATCACCCGCCTTGACAAGTTGGCTTCTGGCATACCAAATGCCATCGTCAGCTATTTCTGATCCAAGCCGGCGGAGTAAACTCGGGCTTTCTGCCCCTCCGTTCCGCCGCATGGAACAAAAGGCGCGGCGAATGGCAAGCATCACGGCAGCCGCAATACGCGCCTTGCAAAGCAAGATCTGAGGTCAAGGGAGAAACCACATGTCGAATTCCAAAGATGCCGTCCGCGGGGTACTTGACCAGGTCAAGGCGGACAACCGCACCAGCTTGACGGCCCCCGAAGGAAAGCTCGTCTGCGATGCCTACGGCATTCCGGTGCCGAAGGAGGGGGTCGCGAAGTCGGCGGGCGAGGCCGGCAAGATGGCCTCCTCCATGGGGTTCCCGGTGGTGATGAAGATCGTCTCGCCCGACATTCTCCACAAGACCGAGGCCGGCGGCGTCATCGTTGGTCTCAAGACGGCTGAGGATGCCGAAAAGGCCTATGAGACCATTCTCTCCAACGCCAAGAAGTACAAGGCCGATGCCAAGATCGAGGGCGTCCAGGTGCAGCAGATGCTGGCTGGTGGCACCGAGGTCATTGTCGGCTCGATCACCGACGGTTCCTTCGGCAAGCTGGTCGCCTTCGGCCTCGGCGGCGTGCTGGTCGAAGTCCTGAAGGACATCACCTTCCGCCTCGCGCCCGCGACCAAGGAGGATGCGCTGTCGATGCTCGACGGTATCCAGGCGCATGAGATCCTGAAAGGCGTTCGCGGCGGCGAGCCGGTGAACCGGAACGCCCTTGCCGACGTCATCGTCAAGGTCTCGCAGCTCGTCACCGATTTCCCTGAAATCGTCGAACTCGACCTCAACCCGGTGTTCGCGACCCCAAAGGATGCGACCGCCGCCGACGTGCGTATCGTCGTGGACTTCGCCTACAAGCCCAAGCCGAAGCCGCGCCCGACCGAAGAGATCGTCGCGGCCATGAACCGCATCATGCAGCCGAAGGCGGTGGCCGTGATCGGCGCCTCTGTGGAGGACGGCAAGATCGGCAACTCCGTGATGAAGAACCTCATCAACGGCGGCTACAAGGGCGAGATCATTCCGATCCATCCCAAGGCCGCCGAGATCCTCGGTTACAAGGCCTATAAGAGCGTCAAGGATGTGCCGGGCGTCGTCGACGTCGCGGTGTTCGCCATCCCCGCAAAGTTCGTCGCAGGCGCGCTGACCGAGTGCGGCGAGAAGAAGATCCCCGGCGCCGTGCTGATTCCGTCGGGCTTCGCGGAAGCGGGTGCGCCGGAGCTCCAGGCCGAAATCGTCGAGGTCGGCAAGAAGTACGACATCCGCCTGATGGGGCCAAACATCTACGGCTTCTATTATACGCCCGCGAATCTCTGCGCGACCTTCTGCACGGCCTACGACGTGAAGGGCCATGCGGCGCTGTCGTCGCAGTCGGGCGGCATCGGCATGGCCATCATCGGCTTCTCGCGGTCGGCGAAGATGGGGGTGTCGGCGATCGTCGGCCTCGGCAACAAGTCCGATATCGACGAGGACGATCTGCTCGCCTTCTTCGAGCAGGATCCGAACACCAACCTGATCGCGCAGCACTGCGAAGATCTGAAGGATGGTCGCGCCTTTGCGGAGGCCGCCAAACGCGTCTCCAAGAAGAAGCCGGTGGTCGTGCTCAAGGCTGGCCGCACCTCGGCTGGCGCCAAGGCGGCGTCTTCGCACACCGGAGCGCTCGCCGGCAACGACAGGATCTATGAGGACGTGTTCAAGCAGTCCGGCGTGATCCGCGCCCGGTCGCTGCGTCAGCTGCTCGAATTCGCCCGTGGCGTGCCCGTGCTGCCAACGCCGAAGGGCGAGAACGTGCTGATCATCACCGGTGCCGGTGGTTCAGGCGTGCTGCTGTCGGACTCCTGTGTCGATAACGGCCTGTCGCTGATGTCGATGCCGCCGGATCTCGATGCGGCCTTCCGCAAGTTCATCCCGCCGTTCGGCGCGGCCGGAAATCCTGTGGATATCACCGGCGGCGAGCCGCCGATCACCTACGTCAACACGGTGAAGCTCGGGCTCTCCGACGATCGCATCCACGCGCTGATCCTCGGCTACTGGCACACGATCGTCACCCCGCCGATGGTGTTCGCCCGCAACATGGTCGAGGTGAAGAAGGAAATGGAGGCCAAGGGTTTTGTGAAGCCGATGGTCGCCTCGCTCGCCGGCGACGTCGAGGTCGAGGAAGCCGCCGAATATCTCTATCAGCACGGCATCCCGGCCTATGCGTACTCGACCGAGCTGCCGGTCGAAGTTTTGGGCGCCAAGTACAAGTGGGCGCGCGGGGCAGGTCTGCTCTGAACCGATGAACACTTTTCACCTCTCCCCGCTCGCGGGGAGAGGTCGGATTGGCGAAGCCATCCGGGTGAGGGGGACTCTCCACGAGTCCATCTTTCACTGTCCTTGCGGAGGCTCCCCCTCACCCCGACCCTCTCCCCGCAAGCGGGGCGAGGGAGTAGAGTCAGGTCGCGATGGGCAAGAACGTGATCCGGCGCAAATCGCTTGAGTCAAAGTTGGTCGGAGAGGCCGACCACGACGCTCGCGACGGCGGCGTGCAGTCCGTCGACCGGGCGCTGTCGATTCTGGAGACGCTGGCCGAGGACGACGAAGGCTATCGCCTCAGCGATCTCGCCGTTCGCACCGGGCTGTCGGCCTCGACCGTGCATCGCCTTCTCGCGACGTTGGAAAGCCGCCGCTTCGTGCAGTTCGATCGCGCCGAATCCAAATGGCACGTCGGCGTGCGCAGCTTTACCGTCGGCGCCAGCTTCGCGCGGCGGCGCAATTTTACGGCGCAGGCCATTCCCTATCTTCGGAAGCTGCGGGATCTTACCCGCGAGACCGCCAACCTCGCCGTCGTTGACGATGAGTTCATCATCGTGCTGACTCGCATGGAGAGCCGCGAGATCATGCGCTCGCTGACCAAGGTCGGCGGCCGCGTCGCGATGGTGACCTCAGGTGTTGGCAAGGCGGTGCTGGCGACCTATTCCGACGAAGATGTCGGCGCGGTCATCCGGCATCACGGCATGCCGAGGCTCACCGAGAAGTCGATCGTGCGACCGAGTGACCTGTTCAGGGAGCTCGCGACGATCCGCAAGCAGGGTTTTGCGGTGGATGATGAGGAGGCACAGACGGGTCTCCGCTGCGTGGCGGCCGTGGTCTACAATGGGCTCGCCGAGCCGCTTGCTGCGATCTCCGTCTCGGGCATGACCAGCCGCATCACCGACGGCCGGCTGCCCGAGATCGGCCGCGTAGTCCGGGAAGTGGCAGCGGAACTCACCGCCGCACTTGGCGGCGTAATGCCCGTCGCTGCCGAGAAAGCCTGAACATCGGGCCGGCAGCGTGCCCATTGCGTAAGCAGCGGTGCCGCTTTATTTGAGTTGCCCCTTCTGGCCGAGGGCGCAACCATCGCCGGGCCATTCACGCCCCGCGAGAGTCCTGATGACCAAACTGACCCGCTTCACCGTTGCGCCGCTGCACTCAATGACGCGCCGCCTGGCCGATGTCGCCTCGGCGCGCGTTGCGCCCGACCTCGTCATTACGGGCGCGCGGGTGCTGTCGACCTATTCGGAGCGTGTCCATTCCGGGCGCGAGGTCTGGATCACGGGCGGCCGGATTGCGGCGGTGAAGCCGGCGGGCACGGCCAAAAGGGCCTGGAGCGGCGTGACTGTTTATGACGCGGCCGGCGGCATCATCGCGCCAGGGCTCGTCGATCCGCATATCCACATCGAATCCTCGATGGTCACGGCCTGCGCCTACGCCGAGGCGGCGCTCCTCAATGGCACCACCACGATCTTCTGCGACAGTCATGAGATCGGCAACGTCATGGACGTCGCCGGTGTCGAGGCGATGCTTCAGGACGCGCGCGAGGCGCCGCTGTCGATCTTCCTGACGGTGCCGTCGACGGTGCCTGCGACCTCGCCCGAGCTGGAGACTGCCGGCGGTGACCTCACGCCCGACAAGATCGCCGGCCTGTTCGATCGCTGGCCAGAGGCCGTCGCCCTCGGCGAGAAGATGGATTTCGTGCCGGTGACCATGGGCGATGAGCGCAGCCATGCGATCCTTGCCGCGGCCCTCAAGCGCGGGCGTCCGGTGTCGGGGCATGTCTATGGGCGCGAATTCGTTGCGGCGTATGCCGCATCCGGCGTCACTGACACGCACGAGGCGATCGATCGCGACATCGCCGATGATCTGCTCGATGCCGGCGTGTGGGTCTTCCTGCGCGGCGGGCCGCCGACCACGCCCTGGCACTCGCTGCCGCAGGCGATCCGCACCATCACCGAGCTCGGAGCCTCGCACAAGCGCACGGCGGTCTGCACCGATGACCGCGACGCCGACGATCTCTTCCTGTTTGGGCTTGACTGGGTGGTGCGCGAAGCCGTGAAGGCCGGGATGTCGGCGGAGCAAGCCTGGTCGATGGGCTCGCTGCATGGCGCGACACGCTTCAACATGGAGGGCGAGATCGGCGGCCTCGGCGGTGGCCGCCGCGCCGATCTCGTGCTGATGGACGACAATCTGAAGCCGCAATGCACCTGGTATGGCGGCGAGCTGGTGGTCGAGAAGGGCAGGACCACAGAGCGCCTCGATCAGGCGCTGTCGCAGCGTTATCAATATCCCAAGGCTGCCTATGCGACCGTGAAGCTGCCGGACCAGCTCAAGCTGACGCCGGAGCTTCCGGCGAGGGCTTGCACCGTCAACGCGATCAAGACCGCGCTGCCCGGTATCACGCTGATCCACGAGAAGGTCAGAATCGAGCCGGCGAACGATTGGCCGGCCTTGTTTGCGCGCCATGGCCTGTGCTTCGTGACGGTGGTCGAGCGCCATGGCAAATCGACCGGCAACGTCGCCTATGGCCTGCTGAAGGACTTTGGGCTCCAGCGCGGCGCAGTGGCCTCCAGCGTCGGGCATGACAGCCACAACATCATCGTGGCCGGAACCAACGAAGCCGACATGCAGGTGGCGATATCAGCCATCAAGCAGCAACAAGGCGGCGTCTGCGTCGTCGCTGATGGCAAGGTGAGGGCGCTGGTTCCGTTGCCGATCGCAGGGTTGCTCTCGGACAAGCGCATCACCGAAGTGGCCGAGGAGGTGCGGGCCCTGAAGAAAGAATGGTCGGAGGCTGGCTGCACCATCCCCTACATGGGCTTCAATCTGATTCCGCTATCGGTCATTCCGGAGATCCGTATCACCGACAGAGGACTCGTCCTTGTGCCGCAGATGGAGCTCGTGCCCCTGTTTGAGTAGCCGCTTTCACGCGTCTCTCGACCTAACCGATTGAGACAGCCCCGATTTTTCTGCGGCTGCCGCATCGTGGAAAATAAAATCGATCTCGTTGAGCGCAGCCCACGCACAATCGATGATCACGCTCGAAGCAAGGCAACCGAGCGAGGTCCGATATGGCGAAGATGCGAGCCGTCGATGCAGCCGTGCGTATCCTGGAGAAGGAAGGTATCTCGACCGCCTTCGGCGTTCCCGGGGCCGCGATCAATCCGCTCTACTCGGCGCTGAAGAAGCGCGGCTCGATCCGCCACATCCTGGCACGCCACGTCGAGGGCGCCTCCCATATGGCGGAGGGTTTTACGCGGGCGAAGGCCGGCAATATCGGCGTCTGCATCGGCACGTCGGGACCGGCCGGCACCGACATGATCACCGGGCTGTATTCGGCGATCGCCGATTCCATTCCGATCCTCTGCATCACCGGGCAGGCGCCACGCGCGCGGCTTTACAAGGAGGACTTTCAAGCGGTCGATATCGAATCCATCGCAAAGCCCGTGACCAAATGGGCCGTCACCGTGCGCGAGCCGGCGCTGGTGCCGCGCGTGTTCAGCCAGGCCTTCCACGTGATGCGCTCGGGCCGGCCGGGGCCGGTGCTGATCGACATGCCGCTCGACGTGCAACTCGCCGAGATCGAATTCGACGACGAGACCTATGAGCCGTTACCGGTCTACAGGCCGACCGCGACGCGCAAGCAGGTCGAGAAGGCGCTGGAGATGCTCAACGCCGCCGAACGGCCGTTGATCGTGGCGGGTGGCGGTATCATCAACGCCGATGCCTCCGACCTGCTCGTCGAATTCGCCGAGACCGTGAACGTGCCTGTCGTGCCGACGCTGATGGGGTGGGGCGCGATCCCCGACGATCATGTGCTGATGGCTGGCATGGTGGGCCTGCAGACCAGCCATCGTTACGGCAATGCCACCATGCTCGAATCCGATTTCGTGCTCGGGATCGGCAATCGCTGGGCCAACCGGCACACCGGCTCGATCGAGACCTACACCAAGGGCCGCAGATTCGTGCATGTCGACATCGAACCGACGCAGATCGGGCGCGTCTTCAATCCCGATCTCGGCATCGTCTCGGATGCGAAGGCTGCGCTGGAGTTGTTCGTCACCGTCGCCAGGGAGTGGCGCCGGTCTGGCAGGTTGCGCGAGCGCCAGGCGTGGCCCGCGGCCTGCCGCGATCGCAAGCGATCGATGCTGCGCAAGAGCCATTTCGACAACGTGCCGATCAAGCCGCAGCGCGTCTATGAGGAGATGACCAAAGCATTCGGACGCGACACCTGCTATGTCACCGTGATCGGCCTGTCGCAGATCGCCGGCGCGCAGTTTTTGGGCGTCTACAAGCCGCGCAACTGGATCAATGCCGGGCAGGCCGGACCGCTCGGCTGGACGCTGCCCGCAGCGCTTGGCGTGCGCGCGGCGTGCCCGGATCGCGATATCGTTGCGCTATCGGGCGATTACGATTTCCAGTTCCTGATCGAGGAGCTCGCGGTCGGCGCGCAGTTTAATCTGCCCTATGTCCACGTCGTCGTGAACAATTCCTATCTCGGCCTGATCCGTCAGGCGCAGCGCGGCTTCGACATGGACTATCACGTCCAGCTTTCCTTCGAGAACATCAATGCGCCCGAACTCGGCGTTTACGGCGTCGACCATGTTGCAGTCGCCGAAGGCCTTGGCTGCAAGGCGATCCGCGTCACCGACCCCAAGGACGCGCAGGCCGCGTTCGCGACCGCGCGGGAGCTGATGGCGAAGCACTGCGTCCCCGTGGTGGTCGAGTTCATCCTCGAACGCGTCACCAATATCGCGATGGGAACGGAGATCGACAACATCGTCGAGTTCGAGGAGGTCCTTGACCTGCCGCTCGACGATGTCGAGATCACGCGCCCGGGCGTGTTGCAGCCGGCGGAATAGGGAGAACAGCATCATGCCAAAGTTCGCCGCCAACCTCACCATGCTCTTCAACGAGATGCCGTTTCCGGATCGTTTTGCCGCGGCGAAGTCGGCTGGATTCAGCGGGGTCGAATATCTGTTTCCGTATGATTTCGACAAGGCGCTGTTGCGCGAGCAGCTTGAGAGCCACGGGCTCACGCAGGTGCTGCACAATCTCCCCGCTGGCAACTGGGCGGGCGGCGAGCGCGGCATCGCGATCTTTCCCGATCGCGTCGCCGAATTCCGCGACGGTGTGTTTCGCGCCATCGACTATGCCAAGGCGCTCGACTGCGACCGGCTCAACTGCCTCGTCGGCATCGCGCCGGCGGATGCCGATCCGCGCGAGCTGAACGAGACGCTGATCGGAAACCTGCGCTTCGCTGCCGCTGCGCTGGCGCGTGAGAATATCGAGTTGCTGGTCGAGCCGATCAACACGCTCGACATTCCCGGCTTCTTTCTCAATGGCACCGAGCAGGCGGCGCAGCTCATCACCGAGGTACGTTCGAGCAACCTGTTCATCCAGTACGACGTTTATCACATGCAGATCATGGAGGGCGACCTCGCCCGCACCATGCAAAAATATCTCGACCGCATCTCGCATATCCAGCTTGCCGACAATCCCGGCCGGCACGAACCGGGCACGGGCGAGATCAACTATCCCTTCCTGTTCCGCCATCTCGACGCGATCGGCTATCGCGGTTGGATCGGCTGCGAGTACAAGCCGCGCACCACGACGCTGGAAGGCCTGTCCTGGCACGCGGCGCAGACCTTCGAGACCTGAGAGTGCAGCCACAGCGACGGTGCGCTCCCTCTCCCGGTTGCGGGAGAGGGCTGGGGTGAGGGTGTCTCCACGACGGGGTTCGTTGAGGCGTGCTGCAATAATCCCAACGCGGAGAGAACCCTCACCCGGCACTGCGTGCCGACCTCTCCCGCAAGCGGGAGAGGTGAGGGAGCCCGTGGATCGGACTTACCAAAATCGAGAGGAAACGACTGACATGATCGACATTGGCTTTATCGGGCTTGGCACCATGGGACGGCCGATGGCTGGCCATCTTTTGGCGGCGGGCCATCGCCTCTTCCTGCACGACGTCGCGCCGATTCCGCCCGACCTGATCGCGGCCGGCGGTGTCGCCTGCAAGTCGGCGAAGGAGGTCGCGGAGGAGGCGGATGCCGTCATCATCATGGTGCCGGATACGCCGCATGTGGAGGCAGTGCTGTTTGGCAAGGACGGTGTCGCGGGCGGCATCTCGAAGGGCAAGATTGTGGTCGACATGAGCTCGATCTCGCCGCTGGCGACGAAGGAATTTGCCAAGAAGATCGAGGCGCTCGGCGCCGATTATCTCGACGCGCCAGTATCGGGCGGCGAGGTCGGCGCCAAGGCGGCGAGCCTCACCATCATGATCGGCGGCCCGGAGCGCGCCTTCAACACCATGAAGGGTGTCTTCGACAAGATAGGCAAAAACGTCACTCGCGTCGGCGCCAATGGGGACGGGCAGACGACCAAGGTCGCGAACCAGATCATCGTCGCGTTGACGATCGAGGCGGTGAGCGAGGCTCTGCTGTTCGCATCGAAGGCTGGCGCTGATCCTGCGCTGGTGCGGCAGGCGCTGATGGGCGGCTTTGCCTCGTCACGGATCCTTGAGGTCCATGGCGAGCGCATGGTGAAGCGCAATTTCGAACCGGGTTTCCGTATCGAGCTGCACCAGAAGGATCTCAACCTCGCGCTCGAAGGCGCGCGCTCGCTGGGGCTCTCGCTGCCGAGCACGGCGGTGGCGCAGCAATTGTTCTCAGCCTGCACAGCGCATGGTGGCAAGGCCTGGGATCATTCTGCGATGGTGCGCGCGCTCGAATTGATGGCGGGTCATGAGATCGCCGCGGCGTAAGACTGTTACGCGGTAACACTCTCTGGATTGGTCTTGCTTGAGCGGTTCGGGAACCCGGAACTATCACCGGGGTCCGCGGTTGATGGCGCACGAACAAACAATCTGGAGACAGGACATGAAGACCCGTCTTGTGATCTCGTTGGCTGCCATTTCGCTGCTGGCGTCAAGCGCAGCCTTTGCGCAGTCGACCACAGCCGAGGGTGCCGCGAATGGTGCGCGGGCCGGCGGCGAGATTGGTGGTCCGGTCGGTGCGATGGTGGGCGGCACCGTCGGCGCGGCCGTTGGCGCTGGCCTCGAAATTCCGAACGCCGTGCTGGGCGGCATTCCGCGCGACAACTCGGTTGTGGTTCACGAGCACGTCGTGGTCGGCGAGCCGCTACCGCCGACCGTGGTGTTGCACCCTGTGCCGAACTACAGGGAATACGATTATGCGGTCGTCAACGACCGCCGTGTGATCGTCGAGCCACGGACCCGCAGGGTCGTCAAGATCATCGACTGATCATCCTGGACAGGGACGGGGCCCTGCGGAGGCTTACTCCGCGGGGCCTTCGTTTGCGACGCCGGCAGCGCCGCGGGAGCGGGCGACGGCCCGGTCGATCGCAGCGGAGAGCGCGAATCCCACGCAGGCGGCGAATGCATCGACGATGAAGTCCTCGAACCGTGCATGGCGACCCGGTGCCCAGAGCTGCAATACCTCTAGCAGGCCGATCAGCACGACGGCGATGGCCGTGACGCTGAGGCGGCGCTGCGAATAGGCGAACCCGAAAGCGAGTCCGACCAGAACGAAGGCGAGCGCATGCTCGCCGTCCTGGCCGAGGTCAGCATGCGGGCGCAGGCCTGGTGGCCCCAGGGTCGCGAAGGTGACGGCGGCGGCAAGCAGCCAGGCAAAGAGACGCAACAAAACTGACATCCGATCCGCTTAGCACGGCCGGCGCCGGATCGGTCATTGCACCGGGATCAGATCGCCGTGTAGTTAATGACGAAATATTACAGTGGCTGCCGGACGCCGAGGCCATTCATGAAGCGCTCGCGGATTTGGACGGGATCGCGGCGCGTTGTGCCGACGCCGGGCTTGTCGTCGATGCGCACCGCAATGAGGCTCGGTTCCGAGGCCGTTAGCGAAGCCTCGACCAGTCGCTCGAAATCCTCCTCGTCCGCGGCCCAGGCACTGTTGGTGAGACCCGAACCGGTCGCGATTGCCACGACGTCGGCCACGCCGGCGGCCGGCGTCGGCTGCGAACCTGTGATCTGGTAGATGCCGTTGTCCATCACGATCATGGTGAGGTTTTTCGGCTTGAGGGTCGCGATCGTCGTCAGCGCGCCGAGCTGCATCAGCAGCGAGCCGTCGCCTTCGAGCGCAATAACCCGGCGATTGGGCTGCGCCAGCGCCACCCCGAGCGCGATCGGAAAGGCGAGGCCCATGCTGCCGAGCATGTAGAAGTTTTGCGGGCGGTGGCCCGCGGCCCACAGGTCGAAATTGGTGTTGCCGATGCCGCCGATCACGGCCTCCTCATTCTTCAATTTCGTGATCAGGCGCGAGGTGACGTCGAAGCGGTTCATCACCTTGGTGTTGCGGGCGGTCGCGTTCATGGCTGACCTCACTTGTCAAAGACCTTGCCGCCGGTAAGCAGCGGGTTGAGGATCAGCGCCACCGGCGCCTGTGTGGTGACGGCCTGCTTGATCGAGCGGTCGGCGATGAATTCGAGCTCGTCGAGCCGGGTGATGGTGTGATGCTCGAGCGCAAGCGAGTCCAGCACCGGGCGCATGGTGCGGCAGACCAGCGCCTGGCCGTAGTTGAACTCGCCGAGCGTGCCGCGCTCGGACACGAACATGATCAGTGGGATCTGATAGGGCACCGCGAGCGAGGCCAGCACATTGGCGAGCGTTGCAAAGCCCGAGGTCTGCATCAGCACGGCGCCCCGCCGTCCGCCCATCCAGGCGCCGGAAACGATGCCGACGGCTTCCTCCTCGCGCGCGGTCGCAAAGGTCATGAAGAAGGGATCGGCGTGCAGGGCCCTGATCAGCGGCGTCAGCACGCGATCGGGTACGTAAGGGACGAGGCTGACATCGTTCCGCTTGAGCGTTTGCAGCACGATGCCGTGCCAGCTTTGTTCGGTGGGAGACATCTGGGGCGGGGTGCGTTGCTCCGCGATCGTCATCTTGTTCTCCCTTCCGCCGCATCTTTCTTGATCTGTGCGCGGTGCCGCTTCGCGGGCGGTTTCAGCCCGAACTTGACGCCGCGGGCGGGATTGTCAACATGTCCGGGTTGCCACGGTGGTCTGCGCTCCGCGCGCTGCCGTGGCTGGCGCTACCATGCCATAAGCAACCATAATGAGAGCAATGGGAGGAAAGCAGGGAAGCGGCGCATGCTGCGCGGGTCCTGCCTGGCCTTCCCGAGAGGTCGGAAGCACTTCGATGTCCGTCAACACCAAGCGCGTATTCTACGTCAAATATCTCGCACATCCAATCTATGTCGACATCCTGAAGGCACGGAGCGACGTCCGGCTCGATCGCATCGAGAATGAAAGCCCCGAAGAATTCTACGCACCGATCCTGGAGGCCGCGCACGTCTATCAGATCGGCGCTGCGCGCGACGAGCTCGCCTCGCATTTCCACGTCCAGGCCGAACTGTTGAAGCGCGCGCCGAATCTGCTGATCGTCTCGTCCAATGGCGCAGGCTTCGATCCGGTCGATGTCGAGGCCTGCGCGGCGGCGGGCGTGCTCGTCGTCAACCAATCCGGCGGCAATGCCCATTCGGTCGCCGAGCATGCGCTCGCGATGATGCTCACGCTGTCGAAGCGCATCATCCAGTCGGACCGCCGTCTGCGGCGCGAGCGCGACGTCAACCGCAACGATCTCATCGGCAATGAGGTTGGGGGCAAGACAATCGGCATCGTCGGGCTCGGCAATGTCGGCCGTCGCATAGCCGCGCTCTGCAACACCCTGCTGGGCATGAAAGTGCTGGCTTACGATCCGTACCTTTCGGCAGACGTGATGGCCGGGCGGGGCGGGGAGAAGGTCGAGCTCGACGAGCTCCTGCGCCAGTCCGACTTCGTCTCGATCTCCTGTCCGCTCACCAAGGAGAGCCGCGGCATGATCGGCGTGCGCGAATTTTCGCTGATGCAGCCGCACGCCTATTTCATCACCACCGCGCGCGGCTTCGTCCACGACGAGGACGCGCTGCTCCAGACCCTTCGCGACGGGCGCATCGCCGGCGCCGGCCTCGACGTCTGGTCCAAGGAGCCGCCACCGCCGGAGCATCCGCTCCTTCAGTTCGACAACGTGTTGGCGAGCCCGCACACTGCGGGCGTGACCCGTGAGGCCCGCGAGAACATGGGGCGCATTGCCGCCGAGCAGGTCCTGGATGCGCTCGACGGCAGGCGGCCGCCGCGCATCATCAACCCCGAGGTCTGGCCCCATTACGCCGAGCGCTTCCGGAAGACGTTCGGGATCACGCCAGGATAGGGCGGGGCGACTTACGGATCGGATGGGGCCTGGAGACGACGATCAGTTTGATCCCGCTCAAAATCTCCTTCCCTCCGCGGAGCTAAAAGCGATTAGAGTGCTGCCGGGGCAGCAGGAGGTCCCATGTCACGCTATGTCGTCAGGTTCATGAAGGACGTGCTCGGTGAGTACGGCCGGCAGAGTGAGGTCTGCCAGGGAACCCTGGAAATCGACGCTTCCTGTGAAAGCGAGGCGACCGAGCAGGCCAAGCTGAGATTCTGCAAGGACCAGGCGTTGCATCACTGGTCCCTGCATGCGGATCGTATCCATGTGAAGGCGGCCGATTTTCCGTCCTGAGGCGGAGGTTCGGCGCGTTTAGCGGCTGATGATAGACGCAGGCGGCGCCGCGGTCGCGCCGGCGCCGAGTGATCGCTGGACCATGACGGTATCGGACCAGCGGCCATAGCGGTAGGCGACCCCGCACAACAACCCGACCCGCGCAAAGCCAAATTTTTCGTGCAGCGCCAGCGAAGGCGCATTGTCGGCGTCGATATAGCCGATCATCTGGCGGAAGCCGGCTGCCGCGCAGGCGTCGACCAACTCCTGTAGCAGCAGGCGTCCGACACCACGGCCGAGGTGGTCGTGATGCACGTAGATCGAATGCTTGGCGGTGTAGCGATAGGCCGGACGCTTGCGAAACAGCACGGCATAGGCATAGCCGATCACCTCGCCGCGCCAGGTCGCCACCAGATGAGGCAGGCGCGTATGCCTCAGGTTCTTGCGCCGGTCACGCAGATCGTCGGGCTCGGGCGCTCCGGTGCCCTCGACGTCCCTCGCCACGCCATGGCGGACGTGATGGCGGTAGATCGCCAGCATCGCCTCGACGTCGCTGTCGCGTGAGGGCCGGACCAGGATCGGATCGTCATCCTCGCGCATCAGACCTGTTCCGTTCATCGATCGCTACTCGGCCACCACGTAGGTGTAGAGCCCGATCCGGCCAGCGGCGTCGACCTCCTTGTAGACGCCCTGGATCTCGACGTCGAAGCCCGGAAACGTGTTGAAGCAGGTCTCGAACATCTTGAGATAATCGATCATGGGCTTCGCGCGTTCCGTGAGCCGCTCGCCGGGAACGATGGTGGCGATGCCGGGCGGATAGACCACGAAAGGCGTGGTCGCTATCCGGCCGGTGATGGCCTCGATCGGCAGATAGTCGACGTCGTTGCGGATCAGGCAGCGTGCGGCGTCGCGTGGCGATAGCGCGATCTCGGGCAGATGCTCGGGCAGGAACTGCCGCGCCTGGAGCGCACTGACGTCGGCCTTGCGAAAGAAGCGGTGCATCTCCGCGCAGAGGTCGCGCAGGCGCACGCCTGCATAGCGCGCCTGCCGGCGCTGATAGAATTCGGGGATGGCATCCGCCAGCAGCGCATTGTCGTCGTGTAGCTTCTTGAACGCGACGAGCCCCGAGATCAGCGTGCCGGCCTTGCTCGCCTCGACCCCCGGCGTGAGGAGGAAGAGCAGGGAGTTGAGGTCGTTCTTCTCGGCAACGATACGGTTCTCGCGCAAGTACTGCGCAACGACGGGGGCGGGGATGCCGTGCTCTGCATAGGTGCCGGTGGCGCGGTCGAAGCCGGGCGTGAGCAGCGTCAGCTTGTTCGGGTCGGTCATGGCAAAGCCTTCGGTCACATCGGGGAAGCCATGCCAGTTGCTGTCGGGACCGAGCTGCCAAAGCGCGGGATTGGTCGCAAGCTCGTCGGTCGAGAGCGTTTCCCAGGCGACGTTATGCGCCGCGCCCGGCCGGCTCACGTCGGCGATGGCGACGCGGTCGGGAACGAACGGCTCGAAGAACCAGCGCCGCTCGACGTTCTGCTCCTTTTCCTCGAACTCGCGGCGCATGGCCCGGATCTTCTTGCGCAGTTCGATGCCGAGGCGGATCGTGTCGTCCCACAGCACTTCGCCCGAGCGCCCCTTCATCATCTGCGCGCCGACGTCGAGGGAAGCAAACAACGGATAGAACGGCGAGGTCGAGGCGTGCTGCATGAAGCTCTCGTTGAAGCGGCGGTGCTCGACGCGCCGCTTCTGGCCGCGGATGTGACGATCCCTGATGTGGATCTGGGATGCCTGCGAGAAGCTCGCAAGCTGCTTGTGGGTCGACTGCGTCGCGATGATGCCGGGTGCGTCCGGTGTCAGCCCCGACAAGCCCATGGCGAAGCGCCCGGCATAGAGCGGGTGGAATTTCATGAAGCCGGCCCAGGCTTCGTCGAACAGGATGTAGTCGCAGAGGTGGCCGATGCGCTTCAAAATCATCTCGGCACTGTGAATCGTCCCGTCGTAGGTGCACTGTTCGACGACCGCGACGCGGAACGGACGCTCCTTGCGCCAGGCGTCGCGATCGCTGACCAGCGGATGGTTGCGGATCGCCTCGCGTAACGCCTTCTCGTCGAGCGCCTCCCAGCGCATCGGGCCGATCAGGCCCCAGGCATTGCGGATGGTCGGCACATAAACAGGGATACCGCCATTGATCATCAGCGCGCCGTGATGGGCAGCCTTGTGGTTGTTCCGATCGAACAGCACCAGGTCGCCGTCGGTGACGAGCGCGCCGAGCGCGACCTTGTTGGAGGTCGAGGTGCCGTTGAGTACGAAATAGGTCTTTTCCGCGCCGAAGATTTGGGCTGCTTCCTTCTGCGCTTTGAGTGCCGGTCCTTCGTGGGTCAGGAGATCGCCGAGATCGAGCACGGAATTGTCGAGGTCGTCGCGGAATACGGACTCGCCGAGATGCTCGACGAAGACCCGGCCGATCGGGCTGCGGCTATAGAACATGCCGCCATTGTGGCCCGGGCAGGTCCAGAGTTGGTTGCCTTCCTCGGCATAGTCGACCAGCGCGCCGAAGAACGGCGTTTTCAGCGTCTCGGCATATTGCTTGAGCCGGCTGATCAGATTTTTTGCGATGAAGGGCGGCGTCTCCTCAGAGAGGAAGACATAGCCGTCGATGAAATCGAGCACCTCGACTGGGAGATCTTCGAACCGCTTGCGCCGGATCAGCAGGATGATCGGGAAGTCCAGGCCGCGGCGCCGCATGAGGTTGATCAGGGCGGCGGTCTTGCCCTCCAGCCCCTTCTTGCCCCAGTCGACCACCATGCAGCCGATGGCGGCGTCCGTCTGCACCGCGATCTCGGCGTCCTCCAGCTTGCGGGCCCTCACGACCTCGAAGCCGGAGCGCTGGATCTCCTCGATGATCTGGTTGAAGCGGATGCCCTCGAGATCGTCGGCATCGAACACCGGGGCGGCGAACAGAAAGTTGAAGCGCTTGAAATAGTCCATGGTGGGTCCCGAATCTGCGAGGCCAACAGGTCTCGGCACATTCGATGACAATTAGATGACAGGGGCGTTTGGATGACAGGGACCTGGTGCGGACGACGTGATGCTCCCCGTCTTTCATTCAAAGGGAGGCGGGCCGGGCCGCGTCGACACGTGAACGCGCCGCCGCTCGCAACGGTAGAGCGGCGGCGGCATCGCATCTGGAGCGGTTCAGATTCTAGCTGCCCGGAGGGCTATAGGAGGAGCGCAGCTTGGCTGCGTTCTGCCGCACCTGCTTGATCTCGTCCTGCGTGAACAGTCGAGTGAGCTTTACGTTCTGCAGGGTGCCGGCGGTGACGGTCAGGCCGGATATGGCCGGAGCCGCACTCGGATCGGGTACATCGAATATAACCAGAACGCCGGGACCGTCGGCCGCAACGCTGTACATCGAGATCAGCTTTCCGCCGGCTGCTTCGATGAGTTTACTCGCCGCCTCCTGGCGATTGGTCGCGGGGTTTTCCAAAATGGCGTTGAGAGCGCGTGGCGTATATTGTCCGGTGAGGCAAAAATGCATGGGATGTCCTCCTTCCGAGGTTATGGAAACAATTATTCATGCCGTTTCGAGCTAGTCGTCACAGCCGCAGTATCTGAGATGATGAAAGTTGCGATGCCCGCCGTAGGCACAAAGGCCGCAAGTAATTGCCGTGATTTCGGCACATCCCGGTAGCGGCTCTCCCGCACGTTACATCAGCTACCAAGGGGTCGAAAGAGGATTCGCGCGATTGCGCGATGTGGCGCACAAGCCGAATTGCCGCGCCCTCGTCGCAGTTTTCGTTGGTGCCGCGCAAGGAGGTATCGCGGTCCTGCATGCATGCAGCCCGCAGCGCCTTGAGATCATTCGAAACAAGGAGGCGAGGAGCCAGAGGCCCGCGCTAGCGTCTCATCTCGCCGAACACCACTGTCGGCACGGCGCGGTTGACGACTTCGCGCAGCGCGAAGCTCGATTGCACCCGGGCGACACGAGGCAGGCGCGACAGCTCGGTGCGGTGGATGCGCTCGAAATCCTGGATGTCGCGCGCGAGCACGATCAGGATGTAGTCGTCGGTGCCCGACATCAAGAAGCAGCGCACGACGGAGGGGCATTTCACGACCTCGGCCTCGAAGGCCTTCAGCGCCTCCTCGCTCTGGCTCTCCAGCGCGATCCGTACCAACACCGTCGTGGTGAGCCCGAATTGCCCGAGATCGAGCGCGGCCTGATAGCTGTGGATATAGCCGTCATCCTCCAGCGCCTTCTGCCGCCGCGCCAGCGCCGTACTCGACAGGCCGACCTTGTTGGCGAGCTCGGTGTGACTGGCTCGCGCATTGGTGGTGAGTTCCGCGAGGATGGCGAGATCTTTTCGGTCAAGGGCCAAGGTTTCGTTTCCAGCGTGGAAGGGCCAATCGGCGCCGGAAACCGGCGTCCGGGAGCCGAAACTAGCTGATATTTGCACGAAACCAAACCGCGGCGGCCGCTAACATGGAGAGAAGAATCAAGACGTTACGGCAAGGAGCTCGCCATGCGCGTTGGTGTTCCCAAGGAAATCAAGGTGCAGGAATATCGCGTCGGGCTCACCCCGGGCGCCGTTCGCGAATATGTCGCAGCCGGGCATGAGGTCTGGGTCGAGACCGGCGCAGGCGAGGGCATCGGCGCCTCCGACGAAATCTACCGCAAGGCGGGCGCTGCGGTTGCCGGCAGCGCGCGAGAGATCTTTGCCAAGTCAGAGATGATCGTGAAGGTGAAAGAACCGCAGCAGAGCGAGTGGACGCAGCTTTGCGAGAATCAGATCCTCTTCACTTATCTTCACCTCGCGCCGGATCCCGCGCAGACCAAGGGGCTGCTCGCCTCCGGCTGCACCGCCATTGCTTATGAGACGGTCACTGACGCGGGCGGCCACCTCCCTCTGCTCGCGCCTATGAGCGAAGTCGCCGGCCGTCTCGCGATCGAGGCGGCCGGCGCCGCACTCAAGCGTTCGGCAGGCGGACGCGGCGTGTTGCTTGGCGGCGTCCCCGGCGTGCAGCCGGCGCGGGTCGTCGTGCTCGGCGGCGGGGTCGTCGGAACCCAGGCGGCACGCATGGCGGCGGGGCTCGGTGCAGAGGTCACCGTCATCGATCGTTCCATCCCGCGCCTGCGCGAGCTGGACGACGTGTTTCTGGGGCGCGTACGCACGCGCTTCTCCACGATCGAGTCCGTCGAGGACGAGGTGTTTTCTGCCGATGTCGTGATCGGCGCGGTGCTGGTGCCCGGTGCGAGCGCTCCGAAACTTGTAACGCGCGCGATGCTCAAGTCGATGCGGCCCGGCGCCGTGCTGGTCGATGTTGCGATCGACCAGGGCGGCTGTTTCGAGACCTCGCGCCCGACGACCCATGCCGAGCCGACCTACGAGGTCGACGGCGTCGTGCACTACTGTGTTGCGAACATGCCAGGCGCAGTGCCGGTGACATCGAGCCAGGCGCTGAACAATGCCACGCTGCCGTTCGGCCTGACGCTCGCGGCCAAGGGCTTTGCCGCCGTGCTCGAGAATCCGCATTTGCGCAACGGCCTCAACGTCTATCGCGGCCGCATCACCAACAAGGCGGTGGCGGAGAGTCTCGGTCTGCCGTTCTCGCCAGTCGAGGGCAGCCTTGCGGCATGAACGGTGCCGTCGCATCGGGTTTGATGATCGCGCACCGGGTGGATACGCGTACTGCGTTGTCGCTCCATAGTTGTAGATCTCTAAATGTGCCCGTTTCGCATCTCGCGCAAAAGTTCCGCGCGGCGCGAAAAACAGGGATCACGCTTCAGTTCACGTCGTCTCTAAATTTCCTCGAAATGGTCACATCGGGGTTAGGTTGCTGGCATTGATAGAAACGATCCGAATCTTCGTACGGAACGGTCCGAATGCTTGGCGTTCTCATCCTTGTCCTGGTCGCCGCGATCTCGTTTGCAGCGGGCTATGTCACGCGCGATCGCATTTCGCGACAGCGCCGCGCCAGGTATCTGAAATGGGAACCCTACATCCGATCGGGCAAACCACCGGCACAGCCGCCGGCGTTTCTGGTTCGCACGCCGAAGGCTCAGGCGCCACGCATCCGTGCGGTCGATAGCGCCGGTTCGGCGCCGTCTCTTGCGCAACCTTCGGTCTCGCAAGCGCCCGTCGCGCAGCCGCCGGCCGACGCCGGGCGCCGCCAGGTTCACACCTTCGTCAGGCGGTAGTCGCTGAGAACACCCGTCCGCAAGCGTTGCGGTAGTAGGTGGTCATGCCCGGATGGGTCCAGATCATCGCCTCGTGCTCGGTGTCGACCTTCCGGATGTAATCGTCGTGCACATCCTGGCGGACGTCGATGGCGGCGACACCGTTCTGCATCATCTCGACGAGACAAGCCGAGATGTAGCGGCTCTGGCATTCCGACTGGAAGATCACGCTGCCGCCATGCGCCGGGCCGGAGTTCGGGCCGAGCATGCAGAAGAAGTTCGGGAAGCCCGGGACGGTGAGGCCGAGAAACGCGGTTGGATTGTCACCCGCCCAGGCGTCGCGGAGATTCTTGCCGTCGCGGCCGGTGATATCGAGGCGCGCCGCCATCTCGGTGACCTTGAAGCCGGTCGCGACCACGATGATGTCGGCCGCGCGGTTCTGGCCGTCGGATGTCACGATGCCATCGCAATCGACATGATCGATCGCCCCGGTGACCAGATCTACATTGCCGCGCGTCAGCGTCTTGAACCAGCCGTTGTCGAGCAGGATGCGCTTGCCGTAAGGCGGGTAGGTCGGCACGCATTTGGCGATCAGGTCAGGGCGGTCCTTCAGCTCGGAGAGGATGAAGTCCGTCAACTCCTGGCGATGCCGGTCATTGCCCTTGTTGACCGCGCGTTCCGGATGCGGCCAGGCTGGATCCTTGCGCAGGAACGGCAACAGGCCGTCGCCATAGCGCCAGAACATGTTGAAGCGGTACCACTGCACATAGAGCGGCAGATGCGCGAGCAGCCAGCGCGCACCCGCGGTAATTGGATCGGAATAGCCCTTCACCGGCCGCGCCCATTGCGCGGAGCGCTGGTAGACGGTGACGGAAGCAACGCGAGGTGCGATCGACGGTACGAGTTGCATCGCGGTCGCGCCGGTGCCGATCACGGCGATATGCTTGCCATCGATCTTGATGTCATCCGACCACAGCGCCGAATGGAGGATCTGGCCCTTGAAATCCTCCTCGCCTTTGAAGCGGGCGCGCGAGGGATCGTTGAGCTGGCCTATCGCGCTGACGAGTGCCGTGGACTCGAACATTTCTTCGCCGCGGCTCGTTCTCAGCGTCGAGACCCAGCGGCGCTTGCTCTCATCCCATCGCGACGAGGTCAGCTGCGTGTTCAGCCGCAGATGCTTGCGCAGGCCAAATTCGTCCGCGACCTTCTTGAGGTAATCGAGCAACTCCTCGCGCTGGCAAAAATAACGCGTCCATTCGTTGCGCGCGCCGAAGGAGTAGGAATAGGAATGGTTCGGCGTGTCGACGCCGCAGCCGGGATAGCGGTTGATCCACCAGGTGCCGCCGAGCTCGGCGTTTTTCTCGACGATAGTGTAGGGGATGCCGAGATGACCGAGCGCCACGCCAAGCGCAATGGCGCAGACGCCGGCGCCGACGATCAGCACATGCTGCCGCGCCAATTGCGCGTCGGACGGACGTCTGCTCCAGCGCGCCTCGCGCGGCACAAAGCCCATCTCCTCGCGCATCAGCGGCGCATATTCCGGCGCGACATTCTCGCCGAGGCAGGCACGCATCATCTTCAGAAGCAGCTCCTCGCCGGGATCGGTGATCACAGGTGTTGGATGGCCATGGGCAAAAAGTTCGACCACGGCGGCGCGGATTTCGTCCTGCACGTCTCTTGGCACGCCGGCCTCGGGATCCGGGATGAGGCGGATATCGCGCTTCGGCAAATAGGGCGGGGCGAGCCAGCGCTCGTCGCCGGTCATGTGAACGAGCACCATCAGGAGGCAGCGGATGTCGCCCTCGGCGATCACCGAGGCGAGGTCGGGCTGCTGGCGCGGCAATTCGATGTTCATAGATGGTCTCAAGTCCGGCGAAAGCGGCTGGCGCGATCGTCGCACTTTACCGCCGACCCGCGCAGGGGGCTTGGGCCCAGACGCCACCGAAGAAGAAAGCCATCGTCGTAGTCTGCCGCAGCGGAAGAAATTTCCCGCGCGGCGCCAAAAAAAGCCAATCAGTTCCATTGCCGAGAGAGACGGAAACGACGACATTCCATTCAGAATTCAGTGGATTGGCTTCGCGATGGAACGCGCAAATTTCGAGCCTTTTGGCGAGCGACTGGCCCCGGGAAGGGATGACCGGCCGCAGTCGCGCGCCTCTAAATATCTGCTGTGGACCGGCACCGGTCTGTTCTGGTCGCTGGTCGGGGCCATCGTGCTCGCCCGGGCTGCCTTCTTCGAGCCCGGCGTTTTCGACGGCTTTAGCCGCGTCGCCTCCCTCGCGAAGGGCCTGATCTTCTAGGCCATCGAGGAGTCGCTGCTTTTTGCCTACAATGTGATCCAGCGCCGGCCTTTGGGCGGAGGCGCAGAGGAGAATTGTCTTTAAGGACATTACTTGCTTCCGTCGGCCAGAATAGAAAATATATTGCCCTCTTGCGCCCTCTCGCGCATAAAATCTTCTCCTTCGGGAGATTTGAGTGGCCCAGAACGAAGCATCCTCTTCAGCCGGCGCAAGACCGGTGACCACCGCCGGCCGGATTGTGGCGCTGATTCCAGGCGTTCTCCTCTGCATCGGCATTGCCGGCATCTCAGCTGTTCTTGAAGCCACGGAACGGCACGCCCTCGCACATCCCTATGTGGAGGCGCTGGTGATGGCGATCCTGCTCGGCATGGCCGTGCGCAGTTTCTGGAAACCATCCGAGCGCTGGCAGGCCGGCGTCGCCTTCAGCGCCAAGCAGCTCCTCGAAGTCGCAGTGATGCTGCTCGGGGCCTCCATCAGCTTTGCCGCAATCGCCGCGTCCGGCGTGACGCTCCTCGCTTCGATCGCCGCCGTGGTCGTGGTCGCGCTCTGCGTCTCGTTTGGCTTAAGCCGCATGCTCGGCCTGTCCACACGGCTGTCGATCCTGATCGCCTGCGGCAATTCCATCTGCGGCAACTCGGCGATTGCCGCCGTGGCGCCGATCATCGGCGCCAACAATGAGGAGATCGCGTCCTCGATCTCCTTCACCGCGATACTCGGCGTGATGATGGTGCTGGGCCTGCCGCTGCTGATCCCACTCCTGCAACTGACGGCTACGCAATATGGCATTCTCGCCGGGTTGACCGTCTACGCCGTGCCGCAGGTTCTCGCGGCGACCGTGCCGGCCGGGCTGGTCAGCACGCAGATCGGAACGCTCGTGAAGCTGATGCGCGTGCTGATGCTGGGGCCGGTCGTCGTCGGCCTCTCGCTCATTGCCTCGCGTCGGCAGGGCGGGGCGAAGAAGACCAGCGTCGGGTTCTTCCGGCTCGTGCCCTGGTTCATCCTCGGCTTCCTCGCGCTCGCCACGCTCCGTTCGCTCGAGATCGTTCCCTCAACGGTGGTCGGTCCGGTGACGAAGATCACCACATTCCTCACCATCGTCTCCATGGCCGCACTTGGCCTTGGCGTCGACGTGCGCGTGCTCGCCAATGTCGGGGGACGGGTGACGGCCGCGGTGACGCTGTCGCTGATGCTGTTGCTCGGGATCAGCATCGGCCTGGTGCACTGGTTCAAGTGAGGGACGAAGGCTCGCGCACACCTCTTCCCGCAAGCAGGATGCGGTGAACTACAACACGTCCGCCAGCGAATGGCCACGCAGCTCGATGTTCAATCCTTGCATGCCCAAATCGTTGATCTCGCCGCCCATCGCCTTCAGGCTCTCCTCGCGGATCAGGGACATCAGGCCGCGGCGCAGCGCCAGGAATTCCGAGGACATCATCATCGATTGCTGCCGCGGCCGCTCCAGCGGAATCGGGATCTCCGCCTTGATCGAGCCGGGCCGCGCGGTCATGCAGTAGACGCGGTCGGAGAGGAAGATCGCCTCGTCGATGTCGTGGGTGACGAACAGCACCGAGATCTTCAGCCGCTGCCACATGTTGGTGAGGATCTGCTGCATGATCACGCGGGTCTGCGCGTCGAGCGCGCCGAACGGTTCATCCAGCAGCAGCACCTTCGGCCCCGTCGCGAGCGCACGCACGATGCCGACCCGCTGCTTCATGCCGCCGGAGAGCTTTTCCGGATAATGCTTCTCGAAGGCTTCGAGGCCCGCGAGCCCCAGCAGCGTGCGCGCTGCGCGCTCGCGCTGCGAGCGCGGCATGCCACGCATCTTCAGGCCGAACTCGACGTTCTCGCGCACCGTCTTCCAGGGAAACAGCGAATATTGCTGGAACACCATGCCGCGATCGGCGCTCGGTCCGCTCACGCGTTCGCCGTCGACCGTGATGGTGCCGGTGGTGGGTTTGAGAAACCCGGCCACCGCATTCAGGAAGGTCGACTTGCCGCAACCGGAGGGCCCGACGATCGAGACGAACTCGCCCGGTTTGACGTGGATATGCGTATTGGTGACGGCCTCGACCGATCCGTCGATGGTCTCGTAGCTCAGCGAAAAATTCTTGACCTCGATATGCCCCTGCGGGGTGGCGGTCGCGATCTCGCTCATTTCGCCCTCCATGGCATCACCAGTTGTCCGGCGCCTCGGATCAAGAGGCTCGATCCGAGGCCGAGCACGCCGATCGCGATCATGCCGAGCGCGATGTCGGCGTATTGGACCAGCGAATAGGCCTCCCAGGTGAAGTAGCCGATGCCGTATTGTCCGGAGATCATCTCGGCCGCGATCAGCGACACCCAGGCAACCCCCATGCCGATGGTGAGGCCGGTGAAGATGTGCGGGAGCGAGGCCGGAAAATACACCTCGCGGAAGATCGAGCGCTCGCGAGCCCCCAGGCATTGCGCGGCGCGCACCAGCACGGGATCGACCAGCGACATGCCGTGTAGCGTGTTGACCAGGATCGGGAAGAACGAGCCGAGGAAGGTGATGAAGACAATGCTCTGCTCGTTGGTCGGCCACAGCATGATCGCCATCGGCACCCAGGCGATCGCCGGGATCGGCCGCAGCACTTCCGCAACCGGGAACACCACCTCATGGACCAGCTTGAAGCGGCCCATGATCAGCCCGAGCGGCACGCCGACGATGGCCGCCAGCGAGAAGCCGAACAAGATGCGCCGGCAGCTCAAGAGGATATGCAGCAGAAATTTGGGATCGTGGATCGCCTTGGTGAAGCTCGCATAGACCGCCAGCGGCGAGGGCACGTTGGTGAAGCGCACGAAGAACACGACGCGGTAGGTCGTAAGCAGATGCCAGACGAGCAGGAAGGCCGCGAGCGAGACGACGCCGATGGCGGTCGCACGCAACCTGTTTTGGTTGAGCCGGTACCAGCGCCCTGCCAAGGCGCCGAATGACGGCGGAGCGGGGGTCGGCACCGTGACGGGCGCAGGGTCAGCTTCGGTGACGGCGGCTGCAGCTGCCGGCATTGCGGCCTCTTGATGGCGCAAGATGGCGGGACTGCTGCTCACGTCTTGCCTCCGGTGACCGCCGATTTCACGGCATCGTCGAAGCCGAGAACCTTGCCGTTGATCTTGGCTGCATAGGCTTCCGCGTCCTTCTTCAGGAGGAACGGCGCGACGTCGCCGTCGCCGACCGCATAGAAGGCCTGGTCGGCGAACAGCTTGATGCCGCGGGTGGTGTCGAAGACGTAGGCGACGTTGATCTTCTTGCCCTTGGCCTTGAAGTCGGCGTAGGCACTGAGCGTGCAGGACGCGCTCGCGAAGGGCAGGATGCCCGCCTCATCCACCCAGACCTCACCGGCCTTGCGCGGAGCTAGGATCGGCTTCTTGCAGAAGCTATCCTCGCCGGAGATCTCGTAGTTCTTGGTGCTCGCAAGCTGCGCGTCATAGTCGAGCTTCATCTCGGCATAAGCCTTGCGGATGTAGCTGTCATCGACCCACTTCTTCGGATCGAACTCCTTCATGCGGCCGAGGTTTTGCAGCACCTTGACGTCTGTGGTGGCCGCCTCGATCAGCGCCGCTTTGATCGTGGGATCGGTGGTCATGTTGCCGCTGGGGCCTAAGAAGATGTAGACGACCTCCTTGCTGATGCCGGTCCACTCCTGGATCTTCTCGGCCGCGAGCTTGGGATTGTCGCGCAGCCACTGGTTGGCGGCGATGATCGCCTTCATGTAGGCGACGACGACCTCCGGATATTTCTCGGCGAAATCGGTGCGTACGACGATGCCGTGAAAGGTCGGAAGGTTGGTCTCGACGCCGTCAAAGATCTTGCGGGCGAAGCCGCGGAATGGCAGCAGCTCCGCGAAGGGCACGAAGTCGGCATGGGCGTCGATCTTTTTCTCCTGCAGGTTGGTCGAGCCGACCTCGGGGCTCTGGCTCACGAGCTGGAAGAAGTCGGACGCATAGCCGCGGTCCTGCATTGCCTTCAGCACCATGCCGTGCGCGGCGGAGCCGAAGGGCACGCTGACGAGCTTGCCCTTGAGATCGGCGAGATCGTAGTAGGGCGAATCCTTGTGGACAACGATGCCGTTGCCGGAGCCGGAGAGGCTATAGGCGGCGACGCCGATCAGCCGGCTCTTGCTCTCGGGATTGCTCTCGAAGGTGAAGCCGTTCACGATCAGCGGGTAGTCACCCATCATGCCGATCTGAAGCTTGTTCGCCATCATCGCATTGGTGACGGGCGGGCCGGACGTGAAATTCTGCCATTCCAGCTCGAACTTGATGCTGGCGTATTTGCCGTCGGTTGGCAGATATTTTTCGAGGAGATGTAGCTGCCGGATGACGACGCCAGCGGTGACCGTATTGGTCGTGGTGTCCTGCGTGCCGATACCGAGGGTGACTGTCTCCGCCGTCGCGGGCTGCGCCAGGAGGAGCGCCAGCGACGTCACCGACATCGCGATCGAGAGTGTGGGAAGATGGCGGACCATTCTCATCCTCATTCGGTTGGATGTGCTGTGGTTGCCATGATTGGGTGAGGGGGCGGACAGGGCAAATCCGGATTTACCGCCGCAGTCGATTAGTTGCCGGGAAAGACCGGTTGCATACTCCTTGGGCAGTTTTGCAGTTGAAAGCCAATAGCATGTGCACCGGTCTCAATCGGACGCCAGCCCGCGCATCTCCTCCAGGATGTCGGGGCGGCAGACCACGATCTGGGAGCGCTTCGTCTGAACGATTCCCTTCTCCTGCATGCGCTTCAGGCTGATCGTGACCCATTGCCGGGTCGCGCCGACCATGTGGGCGATGTCGGCATGGGTGAACGCGGCCGCGATCACCCTGCCGTCGGCGTCTTCCACGCCATAGAGCTCGACGAGGTGGAGCATCAGATGCGCAAGCCGCTGGGTGATCGAGCGCGTCCCCAGCATCTGCGCCAGCGCCGAATAGCATTTGCCCTTGAAGGTCAGCCCTTCGATCAGGCCGATGGCCAGGTTGGGGATCTCGGCCGCGAGCGTTCGCAGCTCCTTTCCGGGAAGGTGCACGACGCTGCAATTGCTGGATGCGACGCCTGACCATTGATGCACGGTGCCTTCGAAGACTTCGGGCCCGCCGACGAAATTGCCGACATGCCAGTAGGCGAGCGTGATCTCGCGACCCAGCGGCGAGGTGTAGAAGACGCGGATGCGGCCGCTCTCGATCAGCCAGATGCCGTCATGTTTGCCGCCCTGGCTGAACAGCGTCTGGCCGCGGTTGAGCACCTTGCGGCGTCCCTGCTTCAGCACCAATTCGCGCTCGCGCGGCGTGAGCTTGTCCATCAGCGGCGGCGGCCCACCGATCCACTGCTGGTTCTCGGTGAGCAGCAGCGAAGAGCTTCCGGCAGACCGGACCATTGCGGGAACAGTCCCGCGAACCGCATTGGCCGCCTGCAACATCACCTGCCTCCGGATTGTTCAAACCGTTCTAAAGAGGAGCAATGTCCGTGCCAGACGGGGGGAGGAAGGGGCGTTCCCGCAAAATCTCGAAAACAACCCCATGCAAAGTAGCGTGGCGCAGCCAAGGGACACCGTCCCGGCGTACGCCTGCGGGGGGCATGAAAGCGGAGGGTGGGGCTATCTAACCGTCCGGGCGCTCGGCCAAACTCAGCAAATACGGTTTCGGGTAAATCCCGCGATTGTGGCCGTCCGAGAACGAGATGTTCAGCCCATAGCCGAGGTCGCCGATCTCGGTGATGGCGATGCCCGGAAACTCCTGGGGGAAGCGGCCGTCGAAGCGGGCGCGGGTGCAGTGGGCGCATTTGCAGGAGAGGCGGAGCTGCTCGGCGGTGAGCATGACCTCGCCTTCGCCCGTGGTGCGCACGACGAGCGTCGCGAGATCGGCGCTTGCTGCATAGTCGGTCACCGTTGGTGCGGTCAGAGCAGTCATGGTCGTGGCAAGCCTCCGGTCTCCTTCTAGCCAGCCAAGAAAGCGTCGCGATAGCAACTAATTGCCGGACAAGAGCGGACGCGACGGTCACGGGGAAAGCGCGGCTGCCTCCTCTTCGGTCATTGCCCGCGAAATGTGAAACTAATCGACCGGGAACGCCAGTTCGCCGTTGCGGGAATAGCGCCTCTCCGAAACTTTCCCCGGCGTCGGGCAAGCAAGGAGAGACGAACGATGAGCGCTTTTCAGAAGGAGACGGTCCTCTCGGTCAAGCACTGGACCGAATCCCTGTTCAGCTTCACCGCGACGCGCGATCCCGGCTTCCGCTTCCAGAACGGCCAGTTCGCCATGATCGGGCTCGAGGTCGACGGCCGGCCTTTGATGCGCGCCTACAGCATGGCGAGCGCCAATCACGAGGAGACGCTCGAGTTCTTCTCGATCAAGGTGCCGGACGGTCCGCTCACCTCGCGGCTTCAGAAGATCAGGGAGGGCGACATCATCCTGGTCGGCCGCAAGCCCACGGGCACGCTGATCACCGGCAATCTCATTCCGGGCAGGCGGCTGCTGCTGCTGTCCACCGGCACGGGGCTCGCGCCGTTCGCAAGCCTGATCAAGGACCCCGACGTCTACGAGAATTACGAGACCATCGTACTCGCCCATGGCTGCCGCCAGGTTTCCGAGCTCACTTATGGCGAGCACCTGGTCGAGAGTCTGCGGGCCCACGAATTCTTCGGTCCCCTGATCAGGGACAAGCTGATCTATTACCCGACCGTCACGCGCGAGCCGTTCCGCAATCGCGGCCGCATCACCGACCTGATCGCCTCGAACCAGCTCTTCGACGACATCGGCCAGCCCGGCCTCGACCGCGACACGGATCGCATCATGCTCTGCGGCAGCCCGGCGATGCTGGAAGAGCTCCACATGATGTTCAGGGACCGCGGCTTTGCCGAAGGCAATCACAGCCAGCCTGGCCACTTCGTGATCGAGAAAGCGTTCGTGGAGCGGTGAGAGGGCAAATCTCTCTCCGGCGACAACTAATTGCTATCGCCGGTAAGCCACCTGAACAAATCTGATGCAAAGGCGCCGGACGTGCCGGCGAACCCAGGAGCAAGCGATGGCACTAGATCAGATTGTCGACGGACTTTCGGAGGTTTCCTGCGACGTGCTCGTCATCGGCGGCGGCACGGCCGGTCCGATGGCAGCGCTGAAAGCGAAACTGAAGAACCCGAAGGCCAACGTCGTCCTGCTCGAAAAGGCCAACGTCAAGCGCTCCGGCGCGATCTCGATGGGCATGGATGGACTGAACAACGCCGTCATTCCCGGCTACGCGACGCCAGAGCAGTACACCAAGGAGATCACCATCGCGAACGACGGAATTGTCGATCAGAAGGCGGTCTATAAATACGCCCAAAACTGCTACAAGATCATCGAGGAGCTCGACAGCTTCGGCATCCGCTTCCTGAAGAACGAGAACGGCGACTATGCCGTCAAGAAGGTGCACCACATCGGCACTTACGTCCTGCCGATGCCGAACGGCGAGACCGTGAAGAAGGCACTCTACCGTCAGCTCCGCCGCGCCCGCATCCTGATCTCCAACCGCTACATGGCGACGCGGTTGCTCAAATCCGCCGACGGCCGCATCGCCGGTGCGATCAGCGTCAATACGCGCACCGCCGAAATGCTCATCATCAAGGCCAAGGCGGTGATCCTGTGCATGGGCGCCGCCGGCCGGCTCGGGCTGCCAACCTCCGGCTACATGTTCGGCACCTACGAGAACGCCGCCAATTCCGGCGACGGCTACGCCATGGCCTATCACGCCGGCGCGGCGCTCGCGAACCTCGAATGTTTCCAGATCAATCCGCTGATCAAGGACTATAACGGCCCGGCCTGTGCCTATGTCGCGGGGCCCTTCGGCGCCTACACCGCCAACAACGAAGGCTCGCGCTTCATCGAATGTGACTACTGGTCGGGCCAGATGATGCTCGAGTTCTACAACGAGCTGTTGTCCGGCAAGGGGCCGGTGTTCCTCCAGCTCAAGCATCTGCATCCCGACACCATCTCGGAGATCGAGTCCACGTTGCACAAGGTAGAGCGGCCGACGCGCGGCTTGTTCCAGCAGGGGCGCGGTGTCGACTATCGAAGTGAATCGATCGAGATGCACATCTCCGAGATCGGATTCTGCTCTGGCCACAGCGCCTCCGGCGTCTTCGTCGACGACAATGCGCGCACCACCGTGCCGGGACTCTATGCCGCCGGCGACATGGCGAGCGTGCCGCACAACTACATGCTGGGCGCCTTCACCAACGGCTCGGTCGCCGGCATCGACGCGATGGAGTTCGCTGACGGCCACGACTTTGCGGAAATCGATCCGAGCGAGGTGGCGAAAGAGCGCGAGCGCGTGATGGCGCCGACCACGCGCGAGGACGGCATTCCACCGAACCAGATCGAGTACAAGACGCGGCGTCTCGTGAACGACTACCTCCAGCCGCCGAAGGTGACCCGCAAATACGAGCTTGGCATGCGCCGCCTCGCCGAGGCACGCGAGGACATGCAGGACCGCATGATCGCGCGCAACGCGCATGAATTGCTCCGCGCGCTGGAGGTGCAGTCGATCATGGATTGCGCGGATATGGCGGCTCACGCCTCGCTGTACCGCGAGGAGAGCCGCTGGGGCCTCTACCACTGGCGCACGGATTTCCCGGAGAAAGACAACGAGAACTGGTTCTGCCACACGCTGCTCAGCAAGAAGGACGACAAGATGACCAGCGAGAAGCGCGCGGTCGAACCCTATGTCGTGCCGATCGCCGACGACGAGAAGGACCTCTACGACAAGCAGCGCATCCGGGCGAGAGCCTGAGCCGCCGAACAGCAACGCAACAGGAGATCTCGAAATGCCTCTCGCTTCCTATCAGACCTCGGTCCCGGTGGTGGTCGACGATGCCAAATGCATCGCGGACAAGGGCTGCACGGTGTGCGTCGACGTCTGCCCGCTCGACGTGCTCCGCATCAGCGACATGACCGGCAAGGCCTACATGGCCTATGACGAATGCTGGTACTGCATGCCCTGCGAGGCCGATTGCCCGACCGGCGCGGTCACCGTCAACATTCCCTATCTCCTGAGGTGAGCATGTCGAGCCCGTTCGAATCCTACGACGATCTCGACGACGCCGACGAGCGGCTTCAGGCCGCGGACCCCGCGGAACGCCGCGTCGCCATCATCGCGCTCGGTCATTCCGGCGATCCCGCCGCGATCGGCCATCTCGCCAACATGGTGTCCGACCCCGACGCCGGCGTGCGCCAGCAGGTTGCGATGGCGCTCGGAGAGTTCGACGGGCCGGAGGCGGCGGGTGCGCTCGTCAAGTTGCTCGTCGACCCCGAACGGATCGTGGCATCAGCCGCAGCCGACAGCATGGCCGAGTTCAAGGATCCCGCCTGCGCCGACATCATTCTGCCGCTGGTCAGGCATGCCCACGCCTTCGTCCGCATGGGCGCGCTGCGCGCACTGAAAGAGCTGCGCTGCAAGGACACGCTGAAGCCTGCGCTGGAAGCGCTCCAGGATGGTGATGCGGCCGTGCGCGTGCAGGCGATTGGCGTCATCGGCTTCCTGAAGCTCGAAGAGTCGATTCCAGCGCTGACCGCGCTGATCCACGATCCCGACGCCCACGTACGCCGCGCCGCGGTAAGCGCGCTCGCCTTCTCGCAGATGAGGCCGGCGGCCGAGACGATCACGCGCGCGCTGAAGGACGCCGACTGGATGGTCCGGGAGATGGCTGCCGAAACGCTGGGGCTCAACGTCAACGGTTCGCTCGCCGCCGATCAACTCATCGCCACGCTTGCCGACGAGTTCTGGCAAGTGCGGCTCAAGGCCATCCGCAGCCTCGGCAAGATGAAGATCGAACGCGCGGTGCGCCCGATCGGTAATGGCATCAACCACGAGCAGGCGAATTTGCGTAAGGAGGCAGCCGCGGCGCTTGGAGAGATCGCCGATCCCGAGGGCGAGGCTTACCTTGCCGTGGTCGCCAACGACCCCGATCCTGACGTGCGCAAGAACGCGCGTTGGGCGCTTCAGCAGATCGCTGCGCGGAAGGCGCGGGCCGGCTCGTAAGGTCAGAATCGCTTCGCCAGGTCAGCGAGGCGGCGATGAGCGCTGTCGCGGGCGGCGCGGATCGGATCGGCCGGTCCGGCCGTCGGGCCGATCGGCACGAAGCGGACGTCGTTCACGCCGATGAAGCGCAGCGCTTCGCGCAAATAGGGCGTCGCCATATCGATGCGGCCGCGGTTCATCCCGGTCGCAAAATCGCTGCCGCTTGCCAGGATCACCAGCGTCGGTCGGTCCTTCAGCAGAGGAAAATAGCCCTGCAACGGATCGAAGCGGAAGGTCAGGCCGGGCTGGATGATGACGTCGAACCACTGTTTCAGCTTGTAGGGGATGCCGAAATTCCACATCGGCGTCGAGATCAGGACGCGGTCGGCGAGCGAAAAGCGCAGCGCCATCCGCTCGGCTTCGGCAAAGCTGTCGCGCTGTGCGTCGTTGAATGCCTGCGCCTTCATGCGCGCATACTTCGCCTCGACGATCGGGCCGACGAACTCCGGCATGCGCTCGCGCCAGAGATCCATCACATCGACGTCCCAGTCCGGGTGCGCCTCACGAAAGCCGTCAAGAAAGACGCGCGCACCGGCACTCGACTCGGAGTCGGCACGCGGCGAGCATGACAGGTGCAGGAGTTTTGCCACCGCTCATCCCAGCGCTCTGATGACGGTCTCGGCCTTCGTGACGACGGCGACGTTCTGCATGGCGAAGTTGACCGAGGCGTTGTGCCAGTCGGCGTTCATGGTCGAGCAGCAATCCTCCGGCACGATCATGAAATAGCCCTTGTCGGCGCCGGTTCGCGCGGTGTGCTCGACCGACATGTTGGTCCAGGCGCCGGTGTTGATGATCATGTCGCGCCCCGTCGCCTTGAGGATCGTCTCGAGCTTCGTACCTTCCCATGCGCTCATGCGCATCTTCTCGACCACGAAATCGCCGGGCCGTGGCTCGAGGCCGGACACGGGCGCCGCGCCCCAGCTCCCCCGCACCATCGCCTTGTTGTCGACCAGCCCCTCGAACAACGGCGCGTTCAGCGTGACGCCGGGTGCGCCGGGCTCGACGACGAACCAGACATGGATGATGGCAACGCCGCGTCCGCGCGCAGCTTCCGCAAGCCGGCGTACGTTCTCGATCACGTTCTGTTGGCGCGCATGCACGGGGGCACCGGACTCGGCAAAGGCCCCGCCGTCCATGACGACGTCGTTTTGCAGATCCTGGATGATCATGGCGCAGCGCTGTGGATCGAGCCGCAGCTCGCCGCCGGTGAGGATCGGTGCTGCTGCCGAAGAGCTGGTGCCCGCGCCGCCACGCTTGCCGCTCATATAGGGCTCGTGCCGCGGCCCCGTTCGGGTCGGGATCGCGTAGACCGAATGCGTCGCGGTGAGATAGAGAGTGCGGAAATCCGGTCCGCCCCAGGCGAGATTGGCGACGAGCTCGGGCACCCGCACCTTGCCGAGCAACTCGCCGCGCGGCGAATAGACCCAGACGCCGCCGGGTGCGGTGACCCAGACATTGCCATGCTGGTCGCACTTCATGCCGTCGGGCAGGCCAGGTTCGAGCTCCGACTTGATCCCGCTTGCAAATACGCGGGCGTTCGACTGGGTACCGTCTGCGTTGACATCGAACACGCGGATGAGGGCCTGTACGGTGTCATTGACATAGAGCAGTTTCTCGTCGGGCGAAAAGCAGAGCCCGTTCGGCTGATCGAACAGATTGCGCTCGACCACGAGCTGCGGCTCGCCGCCCGGCATGACGCGATAGACGCCCTGGAAGCCAAGCTGCCGCGGCCGCTCGACGCCATAGACGGGCATGCGTCCATACCAGGGATCGGAGAAATAGATCGCGCCGGAGGAATGGACGCAGACGTCGTTTGGGCTGTTGAGCTCCTGACCCTGGAAATGCGAGGCCAGCACCTCGCGCCGGCCGTCGGGCCGTTCGCGGATCAGTGACGAGGTCGCATGCTCGCAAACGATCAGGTTCACCTCGGCATCATAAGTCATGCCGTTGCATTTGTTCGCCGGGCGCTTGACCTCGACGACACCGCGCCGCGCATCCCAGCGCCGGCGCACGTCGCCCGGCATGTCGGAGAACAAGAGGTATTGATCAATCGGATGCCAGATCGGCCCTTCCGTGAACTCAAAGCCGGTGCCGACCTGGCCGACCGGCGCGTAGGGATCGATCAGGGTTTCGAATTCCGAACGCAGGGTGACGTGCGTCATCGCTCGATCCTCGTCTTGTCAGGCAGGGAACCAGTTGCGCTCTGGCAACGACTGCACGATCGGTCCGGGCACCTGGTCATGCAACCGCCCCACGACATTGCCGCCTTCGATCTTGGCGGGCCGGTCGTGCACCGGCAGCAGATAGCGCGAATTGCTGAGGAGCTTCTTGATGGCGGCCTTCTCGGCGCGCTTGGTGGTGCCGTGGTTGCCGGTCGTGCGCGGCTCCCAGTCGTGGATCTCGTGGAAGGGCGTGACGATCTGGTCGTTGAAATCGTAGATCACGTCGCCGCAGATGGTCGCGATGCCGTCGACGGTGTGGACGATGATGTTCATCGAGCCTTCGGTGTGCGCGTTCGCAGCGTCGCAATAGACGCCGGGCATCAGCTCGATGGGACCGGTGATTTCGAGGTCGAGGAAGCGCAGCGCGCTCTTGGTGTGCAGGCGGTCGATCAGGTGCTTGATGTCGGGGGCGGGATATTGCGGGTGCATCAGGCCGGAGACCGAATATTCGAGCTCGCGGCGGTTGACGACGACCGTCGTGTTCATCGGGAACAGATCGTCCTTGCCAGCGTGGTCGATGTGCAGATGAGTGTGGCAGACGAAGCGGACGTCGCCCATGCGTACGCCGTGGCGCGCGAGTTGGTTCTCGATCATGTTCTCGTGGTATTGCAAGCCCCGCATGCCCAGCGTCTCCATGATCTGGTTGGAGCGGTAGCCAGTGTCGACGACGACCGGGTAGGGGCCGCCGAGGATCAGGAAGCCGAGGGTAAGGACGCGCCGGGTGCGGCCGCAGTCGCGGCCCAGAACCAGAAAGCTCGATTCCAGCTCGATATCGCCATAGTCCAGGATCTTGATCTCCAGCGGCATTCTTTCCCCTCCCTGTCTCGTTTTCCTTGATGCCTCTACGGTCCGAGCCGGTAGACGCTCGTCGCGGTTGTCCTGAAAATGGCCTGGCGCTGCGCTTCGCTCAGTGGCGCAGCGGCAGCGCGGAACGCGTCCACCAGCTCGCGATAGCTGGTCCACAATTTCTCAATCGGGAAGTTCGAGCCGAACAGACAGCGTTCTGCGCCGAACATCATGACGGTGTCGGCAACGATGGTGGCAATATGCGCGGCATCGTTGCGGTGGATAAACGTGCCGAGCCCTGAAAGCTTGGCGTAGACGTTCGGGGACGCTGCAAGACGGCCCATGCCGACGCGCCAGGCGGCGCGGCCCGCGGGCGATAAATCCTCGGGCATGCCCGCATGTTGCAGGATAAAGGTCACGTCGGGGCAGGCGTCGGCGAGATCCGCCGCATCCGGCATCTGCGGCGTGAAGACCTGCAGATCAAAGCTCCAGCCGTAATCCGCGAGCCGCGCGATGTTGCGGCGGATCATGAGATTGCGGCAGAGATCTGGCCGCGCCGCAAAGCGATAGAGCGGGTTCTCGTGCCAGTGGAGTTGCATGCGCACGCCGCGCATCAGCGGATAGCGCTCCAGACGGTCGAGCTGCGGACGGACGTCCGCGGCGGCGAAGTTGGCATAGGCGACGATGGCATGCGGCCAGCCGTGCTCATCGGCGGTCTGCTGCACCCAGGCGGCCTCGTCCTCGAAACGATCGTTGGCCCAGTTGGTCTGGACGTAGACAGAGCGGGCGACGCCAGTGTCTTTGATATCTTCGAGATATTCATGAATAGGATAGTCGCGGCGGATGGGCTCGTACGCGCCGAAGATGCGCGGCTGCATGGGGCCGATCAGCCAGGGCAGGTCAGCCTGACGCCAGATGTGGTGATGGCCGTCGACGATACCGGTCACGCCGCTCTCCTTCGTCCGGGCGCCAGCACGTGTGCGACGATCGACGCGCTCGATCCACCATCGACGAGATCGTCGACGTAGCGTTCGATCGCGACCAGCGCCTCAGTCTGCGGGCGAAAGCCGGGGCTTGTTGCGAGGGGCGTCAGCCAGCTCACGCGCCAGGCGCGCCGCGACAGTTTTGCGACGGCGTCGCGCAAGCTGTCGGGCTCGCCGCGCTCGAGGCCGTCGGAGACCACGACCACCACTGCCCCGCGCGCATAGCCGCCGAAGCGTGGCACGGCGAGGAAGGCTTGCAGCGCGTCGCCGATGCGGGTGCCACCGTCCCAGTCGCTCACGAGATGTGCGGCGGCATTGAGCGCCTGCTCACGGCGCTTGATGCGCAATGCGCGGGTCACGCGGGTCAGACGCGTGCCGAAGGTGAAAACCTCGATCGTTGGCGCGGCCTGCACCAGCGCGTGCGCAAGCTTCATGTTCTCCTCGGTACGGGCTTTCATCGAGCCGGAGACGTCGATCAGCAGCAGGAATTTGCGCGGGCGCTGCCGTCGCTTCAGGTGTCCGAGCCGTAAAATCTCGCCATCGCTGCGGACGGTATCGCGGAGGGTTCGGCGCAAATCGGCGAAGGGCCCGCGGCGCGCACGCATGCGACGATGGCCGCGTCGCTTGGGCAGGCGGCGCGGAGCCTCGCGTGCCAGGCGGCGCAGCGCGTCGCTGCTTGAGGTGGCCGCGAACCGCCGCTCGACCAGAGCCTCGGCGCGTGTGGCTGTCAGCCCGGACTCGCTGGCTTCATCCGACAGCAGCGGCTCCTCGTCGCCGCGGCCTTCCTCTTGCAGCCGCACGGTCTCGTCGTCCTCACCCTCATCGGTCCGCTCGATCGCCTCGCTGCCGCGGAAGTGCAGATCGAATAGCCGGTCGAAGGTGGCGCGGCGTTCCGGCGGCGGTGCCAGCGTTGCGAGGGCAGCCTGCCGGATGTCGTCGAGGCTGCGCGGACCGAGCAACTCGATCGCGGCCAGGAAGGACGTCGTTTGTTCCGGCGCAACGGCAAAACCGTTGGCGCGCATCAGCGCGACGAAGGAGACGAAGACGCGCACGGCGCGCGGCAACTGCGGTTCGGTGCTCATGCGGAAGCCTCCGCAAGCAGGGCGTCGAGCCGCGGCGAGATGAAGTGCAGGTCCTCCTCATCCTTGAGCGCAACGCCGATCGAGCGCCTGAACGCATCCGGCCAGCGCGCACCGCCCTTGTGCAGCAGCGTCGCGGCCTCGGCCCAGTCCACGGCCTCGGCGATTCCCGGCGCCTTGCTCAGCGGCTCGCGCCGAAGCTTGCCGACAGCGGTAACGACCGCACGGGCCGTTGCCTCGGCGACGCTGGAGGCCCGCATCATCACGATGCGCGCCTCGCGCTCGGCGGTCGGATAATCGATCCAGTGATAGACGCAGCGTCGGCGCAGGGCTTCGTGCAGGTCGCGCGTGCGGTTGGAAGTCAGCACCACGACGGGCCGTTCGGCCGCGCGCACGGTGCCGCGCTCGGGAATGGAGATCTGGAAGTCGGACAGGAATTCCAGCAGGAAGGCCTCGAACTCCTGATCGGCGCGATCGATCTCGTCGATCAGCAGCACCGTGGAATCAGGCGCGCGGAGCGCAGCGAGCATCGGACGCTCGATCAAGAACGTCTCGCCATAGATGTCGATGCTCTCGTCGCCAGCCTGGCGGATCGCCAGCATCTGGCGCGGATAGTTCCATTCGTAGAGCGCGGCGGACGCGTCGATGCCTTCGTAACATTGCAGGCGGATCAGCCGGCGCCCGAGCACGGCGGCGATCGCTTTCGCCGCCTCGGTCTTGCCGACACCCGGCGCGCCTTCGAGCAGCAACGGCTTGCCGAGCGCGAGGCCCAGATAGGCCGCGGTCGCGAGCCCTTCGTCGGCGAGGTAATAGGCCGCGCGCAGCGCCTTCTCCAGCGCCTCCGGGCCATCGATGCCGACGATGTTGCTGCGGACCGCCATGGCAAACCTCAGCGCCGCGCCTGCGGCCGCGCGCCGCCCTGGGCCTTGATCGCGCGCAGCACCTTTTCAGGCGTGATCGGCAAATCGTCGATACGCACACCGACGGCGTTGAAAATCGCGTTGGCGACGGCCGGCAGCACCGGATTGGCGCACATCTCGCCGGGGCCCTTGGCACCGAAGGGTCCGTCGGGAGCAGGGCGCTCCAGCACGGCGATGTCGTGCGGGCAAATATCGCCTGGTCCGGGCATCAGATATTCGACGAAGTCGCGCGGTCCATGCACGGGATCGGGATAATAGGGCTCCGGCGTCTCGTAGAGCGCGTGGCTGACGCCCATCCAGGCGCCGCCGACGAGCTGCTGCTCGACAAGCCGCGGGTTGAGTGCGCGGCCAAGCTCATAGGCCGAATCCATGCGCACCATGGCGACGTCGCCGGTTTCGTCATCGACCTCGACCTCGGCGACGAGGCAGGCATGGGCGTAGCAGGTCGCCGGCGACATCTCGCCGGTCTCCGGATTGACGTCTGACAGCGGCACCAGAAAGATACCGCGGCCGGAGATGGTCTTGCCCTGCTTGAACTGCGCGGCGATCGCGACGTCCTTCGTCGAGATCGAGCGGTGCGGCGCGCCCTTGACGTGGATGTTGCCGCGCCCGTCGGTTTCCAGGTCAGCCGCGTTGACCTCGAGTTCTTCGGCGGCCGCCTCCATCATCACGCCGCGTGCCTCGCGGGCAGCGGCCATCACGGCATTGCCGACGCGGTGCGTGCCGCGCGAGGCGAACGAGCCCATGCAATGCGGGCCAGTGTCGGAATCGGCCGTGTCGACATAGACGTCCTCGACGGGCACCCCGAGCGTCTCCGCGCAGATCTGCCGCGTGACCGACTTCATGCCCTGGCCGAGATCGATCGAAGACAGCGCCACCGTGAACTTGCCGCTCGGATTGGAATGAACCAGCGCCTGGCTTGGATCGCCGCCGAGGTTCATGCCGATCGGATAGTTGATCGACGCCATGCCGCGTCCGCGATGCCTGGTCATCTAGCGCCTCCTGGTGCCGAAGACGGAGGAGAAACGGGTTGCGCCATGCGAGGGCGCTGTGGGCCGTGGTGATGGCGGCGACGGTGATGGTGGCGGCGGCGGCTCACGCAGTGGCTCGCGGGTGACAGAAGGCGGCAGCCGGTCATAGCTCGTGCGCTGCTGCGCCGGGGCGGCTGGCCGCGCGCGAGAATCCGCCGGCGTCGGCGGAATGACAGCGCGACTGCCGCCACCGTCCCTGCGCGAGGAGGCTCGCCTGAACTCCTCGCGGATCGGCCATTTGGCCTTTTCGGCCGCGACCTGGACGCATTCGATCAGCGCGGTATTCTTCGCCTCGCGTCGATGCGCCTTCATGTCGCCGTCGCGATAGGCGTTGAGGATGCGGAACTCCATCGGGTCCATGCCGACGAGATTTGCGAGCTTGTCCATCTGGCATTCGATGGCAAAGTCCATCGCGGTGACGCCGAAGCCGCGCATCGCCGTCGCCGGGGTGCGGTTGGTGAAGACGCAGTAGACGTCGCCATAGACGTTGGGGATGGTGTAGGGCCCCGGCAAATGCGCGGCGCATTTGACCGCGGCGTAGCTCGACAGCCGCGTATAGGCGCCGCTGTCGAAATAGGCGCGGATTTTTCGCGCGACGATGCGGCCGTCGCGCATCACGCCATCCTTGATGTAGATGCGCTCGGCGCCGCGCGGCGGACCGTATTGCATCTCCTCCTCACGCCCGAACACGTAGCGCACGGGGCGCCCGGTCAGCATGGCGCCGAGGATGGCGAGCGGTTCAGTCAACGTATCCACCTTACCGCCAAAGCCGCCGCCGACGGTGCCGCCGATGAAGTGGAAGGTGTTGGAGGGCACGTCCAAGATCTTGGCGCAGGTATCGACCGAGAAGAACAGCGCCTGGGTCGAGGTATAGACGACGTAGCGGCCGTTGGTGTCGGGCGCCGCGATCGCGCCGTTGGTCTCGGTCGGCGCATGCTCGATCGGTGACATCTGGTAGCGCTGTTCCAGCACGTGATCGGCGGTGGCAAGCGCCGCGTCCGCATCGCCGAAGCGCAGCTTCTGGTGGTCGTAGACATCGTGGTAGGTGAAAGTGTTCTTGGGATAGGTCTCGTTGACGACGGGCGCGCCTGGCTTCAGCGCGTCCTCGACGTCGAAGACGGTTGGCAGCGGCTCGTAGTCGATGCGCACCTTGGCGATCGCCTCAAAAGCCTCGCGCTCGCTGTCGGCAACGATGGCGAGGATCGGCTCGCCCTTGTAGCGGACCTTGTCGACCGCAAGCGACGGCTCGTCGTCCTTGCCGAAATTGATCAAGCTGAGCAGCGTATTGAGATTGCGCGGCACGTCGGCGCCGCGGATGATCCGGCGCACGCCCGGTGAGCGCTCGGCGTCGGCTGTATCGATACGGCGCAGCCGCGCATGGGAATGGGCCGAGCGGACGACCTTCAGATGCAGCATGCCTTGCAGCTTGTGATCGCCGAAATAGGTCGAGGTGCCTGTGACGTGGCCGAGCATGTCCTGGCGCTGCGTGCCCTTGCCGATCTCCTTGAGATTGTCGTCGCGCTCGTCGGCGAAGATGTCTTTGCGCAATTCGAGCATGGCAAAATGTCCTCAGGCGCTGGCCCGGCCGCCTGAGGCGGCGAGGATGGCGTTGATGATCGGCTCGTAGCCGGTGCAGCGGCAGATGTTTCCGGAGATCGCTTCCACGATCTCGGCGCGGCTCGGCTGAGGATTGCGGTCGAGCAGAGCTTTTGCGGCCATGAGCATGCCCGGCGTGCAGTAGCCGCATTGGGCCGCGAAATTGTCGGCGAAGGCGCGCTGGAGCGGATGCAGGCTCGGGCCCTGCTTCAAGCTGTCGAGCGTCTCGACGGAGCGGCCGGCGACGGTCTCCGCAAGCGTCAGGCAGGAGAGATGAAGCTCGCCGTCCACAAGCACGCTGCACGTGCCGCAGCCGCCCTGGCCACAGCCGAATTTCGGCGTCATGTCGCCGATCAGTTCGCGCAGCGCGACCAGCAGATTGGTGCCGCCATCGACGAAAATGGCGACCTCGCGGCCGTTGTGACGAAATTGCAGGGGAGTCTTGGACATGCGGTCTATTCCTCACCCGAGAGAAGACGTCGCAGATGCACGCCGACGATCTCGCGGCGATACCAGGCGCTGCCGAGCGCATTGTCGGATGGTGATGTCCCTTCGCTTGCGGCGGAGGCCGCGGCTGCGATGGTGGCAGCGTCGAGCGAGCGCCCCTCCATCGCGCGCTCGGCGGCGCGCGCGCGGATCTGCGTCGGTGCCATCGATCCCAGCGCGATCCGCGCGCCGGCAACGCGGCCACCGCTGACCGGCAAATGCGCCGCGAGCGTAATGACCGAGCCACCCTTGGGCTTGATGCGGGCGATCTTGCGATAGCGGAAGGCCTCCGCGCTCGCGGGCCGCGTGCAGGAAACCGACAGCACCAGCGTGCCAGCCTGCCGCTCGCGCGATTGCAGGAATTCCTCGATCGGGATGTCGCGCGCGCCAAAACCACCTTGCACGGCGACGGTGGCATCGAGCGCGAGCAGGGCGACCGTGAAATCGCCATAGGGATTGGGCGCGAATAGATTGCCGCCGACCGTCCCCATGTTGCGCACCGCAGGCCCGCCGATCGAGCGGGCGGGAGCGTGCAGGAAGGCAAGGTCGCGCTCCGCCAGAATCCTCCCAAAGGTCACGCCGGCGCCGATCGTGATGCGCGGGCCAGATGCGTCGATCCGCGCCAGCGCCTGGTCCTTGGCGCGAACGACGGTGGAGATCGAGACGTCTCCCTCATTCAATGCGCGCATCACGAGCGTGCCGCCGCCAAGATAGCGCGCGCTGCGGTCCGACGAGAGGGCCGCGGCTGCTTCGCTGGTGCTCGCATAGGTCTTCACCGTCACAGACATGATTACGCGGCCTCCTTTAAATGCCGGCGTATGGCCTCGAAGCCGGCCTGGTAAATGTCTTCCGCGACCATGTGCGTAATGCGGGCCGCGTCGTCGGGCTTCGTGGTGAAGCGGGATTCCCAATGCCAGAAGGTACGGTCGCCGTCGGTGACCGGCAGCAGACGGACATGGGCCACGTAGTTGAACATGGGAATGGGGGTATCGAGGAGGCAGTAACTAAAAGTCTGTTCGAGATCGGAGAGCGCCAGCAATTGCTCGCGCAGCTCCGAGCCGTCCTTCAGCTTGAACCGTCTGATGCAGCCGATCTTGTCGGAGGGATGCGCGCGCTCGATCGTGGAGGTCGCGACCGCTGGATGCCATCGGTCATGGCCGTTGAAATCGCGCAGCACGGCCCATGCGGCGCCTGTCGGCGCGTCCAGGATCGTGCTCTTGACGATGTGCGGCACGGTGCTCAGCCTCCGAACACGCGCTTGAGCGCATCGAAACCGCCCTGGAACACGCCGCCGCCAATGTTGTTGACGAGCTCTGTCTCCCGCTCCGGCGCGCAGTCGAATTCGGCGGTCCACTCCATAAAGGTCTGGTCGCCGTCGGTGACCGGCGTGAGCCGCAGCGTCGCGACATAGTTCTCTACGCCCATTGGGGATTCCAGGATCGAATAAGTGCAGAACATGTCGTAGTCGGAGAGGCCGAGCAGCTTTTCGCGGATGCGGTCGCCGTTGCGAAGGCGAAAATCCCGGACGCAGCCGATCTTATCGGAGGGTTCACCGCCCTCGATGCGGCTCTCGGCGATTGCCGGGTGCCAGTTCGGCATGCCATTGAAGTCGCGCACCCGCGCCCAGACGCGATCGTTGCGTGCATTGACGACGGTTGAGACGTAGACGCGGGCCATGGTCTAGACCTCAGCTCTTCTTCCGCGGGCCGCGCTCGGCCGGCGGGCCAGTTTCGGCGGAAGGTGCAGAGGAGGTGGCCGGTTTGTCGCCGCCGCCTCCGCCACTCTTGCGGGCGGAATCCTTGATGCCCTGCATGTCGCGGGCTTCGCGGATCAGGCCCGGCATCTTTGCGAGGCTGCCGCCTTCGACGCCGATGTCGGACAGAATGGAGTCGATGAGAGGCGCCTGGACGCGGTAGCGCAGCGCCGAGTCGATCACCTCGTCGGTGGCGCTGCGACCGCCATTGCCGCCACCATGGCCGTTGCCATTGAGGCCGTCGACCTGGAGGATGCGGATGCCCTCGATCTTCTCCATCGGCTTGACGCTCTCGCGCACGATGCCTTCGATCCGATCGAGCAGTTTGCGACGGAACAGCGAGTAGCGGGCCTGATCCGTCAGCACGTTCTCGGCCTCGTTCAGCATCCGCTGTGCCTCGGCTTCGACGGCCGCGCGGACACGCTCGGCCTCGGCGGCAATGCGAGTCTCCTCGGCCTGCTTCTCGGCGAGCAGCACCTCGACGGTCTTGCGCCGCTTGGCGATCTCGCTCTCTCGGGCCGTGACGACGCGTTCCGCCGCTTCGGTCGCCCGCATGCGGGCCTCCTCGGCGGCGGCGCGCGCGGCCGACTCTTCCAGAGACTTCTGATGGATGGCGATCGCCTTCTCCATCAGGACCGTCTCGACTTCCTTCTCGCGGTTCACTTCGAGCTTCCGCAGCTCGCGCTCGCGGCCGATGCGCGCCTCATCCAGGCCGCGGTCGGACGCGATACGGGCACGCTCGACTTCCTCGCGGGAAGCGATCTCGGCTTCCTGCAGGGATTGGACGCGAGCGACCTCGAGCTGCTCGATCGCGCGGCGGCGCTCGATACGGGTGGCTTCCAGCGCCTGCTCGCGCGAGACATCCGTGGTCTCGACCTCCTTGCGCGCGACGATCTCGGCCTGCCTGACCTGGCGGTCGGCGTCGATGCGCTCGGACTTCTTGGTGGACAGCGCAATGACGCGATCCTCATCCGCAATCTCGATCGCCTTCTTCTGCTCGATGTTGAGCACCTCGCGCTTCTTCGAGGAGGTGATCCGCTCGGCTTCGAGCGCGAGGTCGACGCCGATGCGCTGGCGCTCTATGGCATCGCGCCGCTTCAGTTCGGCCGCCTCCAATATGCCGGTCCGCTCGATTTCGAGCGCGCGAGTCTCGCGCTCGGCCTGGATGCGCTCGGCGGCAACCGCTTTTTCCTGCGCGATGCGTGCGGCCTCGATCGCCTCGCGGGAGGCGATGTCGGCTTCCTCGACAGTGCGGTTGCGGGCGATCTCGAGAGACCGGACGCGCTCCTCCTGGGCGATGCGGGCCGCTTCCGTCGCCTCGCGCGCGGTGACGCCGGCGATATCCAAGGTCTGGTTACGATCGATCTCCAACTGCCTCGTGTTCTGCTCGGCCGCAATGCGCTCGGCGGCCAGCGTCCGTTCGCGGGCGATGCGAGCGGCTTCGACCGCGCGCTGCGCCTCGATCTCAGCCTCCTGGATGGTGCGCACCTGCTGGATCTCCAGCGCACGGGTGCGCTCGTCGGAGGAAATGCGCTCGACATTCACAATCATAGTCTGGGCGATACGGGCCTTTTCAGTGGCCTCACGTGCCGTGATCTCGGCCTCATCGACGGCGCGGGTACGCTCGATCTCGCGGCGCCTTGTCTCTTCCTCGTTGGCAATGCGGGCGTCGGTCACCACACGATCCTGCTGGATGCGGGCTTTCTCGATCGCCTCACGCGCGGCGATCTCGGCTTCCTCGACGGTACGCATCCGTTCGATCTCGCGTTGGCGCACCTCACGTTCGGAAGCGATGCGCGTCGTATCGATCGAGCGCTGGTTGGCGATCCGTGTCCTCTCGACCTCCTCGCGGGCGAGCAGCTCCTTCTCTTCGATGGTCCGGGTCCGCTCGATCTCCTTCTGACGGGTCTCGCGCTCGGAGGCGATGCGGGCCTCGGCGATGGCCTGATCGTTGGCGATGCGGGCCTTCTCTATGGCTTCGCGTGCTGAGATCTGGGCCTGCTCGGCCTCGGTCTCACGCAGCGCGCGCTCGCGGGCGACCTCGGTGCGCTGAAGCGCGCGGCGCATCTCGATGTCGCGCTCCTGCTCGAGGCGGGCCGTTTCACTCTCGCGCTCGATCTCGAGCGCCTGCCGCTCGGCTTCCAAATTGCGGGAGCGGATCTTGATCATCGAGTCCTGCTCGATGTCGTTGCGCAGCTTGCGCTTGGCCTCGATGTCCTCCATCAGCCGCGTCAGGCCCTCGGCGTCGAAGCGGTTCGAGGGGTTGAAGAATTCGAGGTCAGTCTGGTCGAGATCGGTGATCGCAACCGACTCGAGTTCGAGACCGTTCTGGGCGAGGGCTTCCGCGGCATTGGTCTTGACGCGCGCGACGTAGTCGCCGCGCCGCTCGTGCATCTCCTCCATGGTCATCTCGGAAGCAACCGAGCGGATCGCGGAGATGAACTTGCCGGCCAGCAGCGCGTGGAGCTGCTCCGGCTCCATGGTGCGGCGGCCGAGCGTGGCGGCCGCGATCGAGACGGCTTCCCGGGTCGGCTGCACGCGGACGTAGAAGTCGGCCTCGATGTCGACGCGCATGCGGTCACGGGTGATCACGGCGTCCTGCCTGGAACGCAGGATGCCCATCGGCAGCACGTTCATGTTGACCGGCGTGTAGTCGTGGATGAAAGGCAGCACGAATGCACCGCCATTTATGACCACGCGTTCACCGAGGAAGCCGGTCCGGACGAACGAGACCTCCTTGGACGAGCGATGGTACAGCCAGTTCACGATGTAGACGCCAACCACGATCACGATGACCGCGACGATCAGCCAGAGGATCAATTCACCGACTAAAATCCCCGACATCTTTCCCTCCCTCGAACGTGTCGGCGTTAGCGCGCGCCGATCGCCTTGAATTTGCGAACCTGGTCCGTCAGCGCCCGCTCCACGGGCAGGCGCTCCATCGAGGAGGCTCCGTAGAAGCCGTGGCAGTGGCGGGTATGCTTCATGATGAAATCCGCATCTGCGGGGTCCGCGATCGGACCGCCATGGGCGAGCACCAGAATGTCCGGGTTGACGCTGAGCGCGGCGGAGGCCCAGGTGTCGATACGCGCCGGGCAATCGGCAAGCTTCGGCGCGGTCTGCGCGCCGATCGTGCCGCCGGTCGTGAGTCCCAGGTGACAGACGATGATGTCGGCGCCCGCGATCGCCATCGCTGCGGCTTCCTTCTCGCTGAAGACGTAAGGCGTCGTCAGCATGTCCTTCTCGCGCGCCTTGGCGATCATGTCGATCTCCAGCGCGTAGGACATGCCGGTCTCCTCCAGATTGGCGCGGAAGACCCCGTCGATCAGCCCGACAGTCGGAAAGTTTTGCACGCCTGCAAAGCCGAGTGTCTTGAGCTGGTCGAGGAACGCATCCATGTCGCGGAACGGATCGGTGCCGTTGACACCGGCGAGCACCGGCGTCTTGCTGACCACGGGCAGCACTTCGCTCGCCATTTCCAACACGATGGCGTTGGCATCGCCGTAAGCCATGAGGCCGGCGAGCGAGCCGCGCCCGGCCATCCGATAGCGGCCGGAATTGTAGATGACGATGAGATCGACGCCGCCGGCCTCTTCGCACTTGGCGGAGAGACCCGTACCGGCGCCGCCGCCGACGATGGGCTCGCCGCGCTTTGCCATCTCGCGAAATCGCTTCAGCAGTGCAGCCCGTTCAAACCTGGCCATCGGTCACCTCACCATTCTCCGGCGCGCCCCGGTGCGTCCGAACAGGGTCTTGAATGCACTGACGACCGTGGAGGCGAACTCGGGATCGTTGATGTTGTTCTTGACGCGGACGAGCTGGCGATTGCTGGTCTGCCGCACCGTGCGTTCGAGCGCACGAAACAGCGCGGCATCGGCCTCGGGGTCCCAGAACGGCCGTCCATGCGCATCGAGGGCGGAGACGCCGCCGTCGGGGACATAGAACCGCACCGGCCCGTCCATCTGATTGAGCCGCTCGCCGATCCATCGTCCCATACGCTCGTTCTCGTCCACCGTGGTCCGCATCAAGGTGACCTGCGGATTGTGGACGTGGAATTTGCGGCCGCGATAGCGCTCGGGGATGGTGTCGGGCGCGCCGAAATTGACCATGTCGAGCGCGCCCACGGAGCCGACATAAGGTACGCGGCTGCGGATGATCGCGCCGAAGCGATCTTCGGTCGCCGGAAATACCCCGCCCATCAGGAGATCGCAGACCTCCGTCGTCGTCAGATCGATGACGCCGGCGAGCTGGCCAGACTCGACCAGCTTCTCCATCGAGCGTCCGCCGACGCCAGTAGCGTGGAACACGAGGCATTCGAAATCATCGCGCAGATCGGCCGCGATCTTTTGCACTGCCGGGGTGGTCACGCCGAACATGGTGATGCCGATCGCTGGCAGGCTTGCGCTCGCGGCGCGCTCGTTGGCCTCGCGCTGGTCGAGGCGCGCCTTGACCATGCCGGCAAGCGCGTTGGCCCCGTTGGCGAGCACGGCGCGCGAGATCGAGTTGAGGCCCTGCACGTCGGTGACCGAATACATCATGGTGATATCGGCCGGCCCGACATAGGGGCCGACGTCGCCGGAGGCGACCGAGGAGATGATCAGCTTCGGGACGCCGATGGGAAGGGCACGCATGCCGGGTGCAACGAGCGAGGCCGCGCCCGAGCCGCCGGCTGAGATGACGCCAGCGACGTTGCCTTGGCGGCGGAGCCAGTTGGCGAATGCATCGGCCATCGCGGTCACGGCAACACCGCGGTCGGGACCAAACACGGCCGACCCGCCGCGTCCGTGATTCAGGGCGATCTCCTGCGCGGAGACGTCGCAGCTCGTGTGTCTGCCACTGGTCGAGACGTCGACGAGCCGCGTGCGCAGGCCATTTTCCGCGATGATGTCACGGATGAAGCGCAGCTCGGTGCCTTTGGTGTCGAGCGTGCCGACGACGAGCACGACGGGCGGACCCGAGGTTTGCGCCGCGCCGGGTTCGCGCTTGCGTCGCGCCGACTCGTCCAGCCGTGCGACTTGCGTCGAGAGCGTGCGCGCCGCGGCCTCGATGCGCGCGATCGGCACCGGCTGCGACCAGCGCGTCGGCGGCGTCGGGTTGGAGATGTAGATGCGGATCGGGCCGCTCGGTCGCGTGGGCTGCGGCGCAACTTTTGTCTCAGGACCTGCCGCGGGGATATCGATCTCGGGCGCAAGCTCGGCATGAAGCCCAACACCGAGCAGGCGCTGCTGCAAATCGCGGTCGGCGGCAAGGCGAACCGAATCGATGATGCGATTGATCCGGCCGTTGACCATGATTGCGACGTTGCGCGAGATCGCGGTGGCAACGCCGATATTCTGCTCGATCACGAGCACCGACATGTCGCCGTCCTCGCCGAGCCGCAGCAGCATGTCCTCGACCTGGGCGACGATGACGGGCGCAAGGCCCTCGGTCGGCTCGTCCATGATGAGGAGCTGCGGGTTGGTGAGAAGGGCGCGCGAGATCGCAAGCATTTGCTGCTCGCCCCCGGAAAGCTGGCCGCCGCCGTGGCCCTTGCGCTCGGCGAGCCGCGGAAACGTGTCGTAGATGCGTTCGACGGTCCAGGCGCCACTGCGGATGCCGCCGGCAAGCCGCAGATGCTCGTCCACGCTGAGCGACCGCCAGAGCCGGCGTCCCTGCGGGACATAGCCGACGCCGAGACGCGCGATATGCGCCGGCGGGCGCCGCGTGATGTCTTCGCCGCGAATGCGAATCGAGCCGCTGCTCACCCGCACAAGCCCCATGATCGCCTTGCACAGCGTGGTCTTGCCCATGCCGTTCCGACCGACCACGGAAAAAACGCCCGCATCGAGCGCGAGGTCGACGCCTTGTAGCGCGTGCGAATGGCCGTAATAGACGTCGAGGCCTTTCACCTCGAGTGCGGGCGCGGAGCGACGGACCTCATTCATGGCCGCCTCCGAGATATAGCTCCTGGACCTCGGGGTCGGACTGGATCTCCTGCGGCAGGCCCTCCTTGAAGATGCGGCCGTTGTGCATCATCGTGACGCTCTCGACGACGCGCAGCGCCACGTCCATGTCGTGCTCAATGATGATGTAGCCGATATGAGCAGGTAGGGACGTCAGGATCTCGATCAGCTCCAGCCGCTCGGCGGGCGAAAGACCTGCGGCCGGCTCGTCGAACAGCACGAACCGCGGCGCGCCTGCGAGCGCCAGCGCGATCTCCAGCTGGCGCTGCTGGCCGTGCGCGAGCTCGGCGACACGCTGATCCCTGACGTTCGTCAGATGCACCGCCTGCACGAGATTGTCTGCGGCATGTATCAGCGCGTCGTTCTGCCCCGGCCGCAGGAGCGAAAAGCGCCCGCGCGAGACGCCGCGACAGGCGAGGTAGACATTGTCCTGCACGGTGAGGCCGGGGAACAGGGCTGAGATCTGGTAGGTCCGCCTCAGGCCGCGGCGGATACGCTCATAGGGCGGGAAGTGCGTGATGTCCTCGCCGAAGAAGCGGATGGTGCCGGAGGAGGGCGGGAAGTCGCCGGTGATGCAGTTGAACAGCGTCGTCTTGCCCGCGCCGTTGGAGCCGAGCACGGCGCGCCGCTCGCCGGGGCGAACGGTGATGGTGACATCGGTGAGTGCAGCCAGCGCGCCGAACAGCCGTGTCACGCCGCGCAGCTCGAGCGCGGCGCCGGCGCCGACGGCCGAGAGGCGATGGGCGACGCTATCCATGACCGGATCCTTGGGCAGATCCTTGGGCAGATCCTTGGACCGATCTTTGGCCGCTGCGCCCGATTGGGCGCGTCGGGGTGGTGCGCTGGCGCCAGCGCTGCCAGAGCCCGATGACGCCATCCGAAGACCAGAACACGATGGCGAGGAAGCCGAGCCCGATCAGCAGCCGGAAACGGTTGCCGTCGAGCCCGATCTTGACCAGGAAGTCGAGCGCGAAGGTGCGCAGCAGTACGAAAATCAGCGCGCCGATGTAGGGGCCGATAGGCCGCGTGATGCCGCCGACGATCGCAATAATGAGAATGTCGATGCAGGCGCCAACGCTGACCGAGCCGGGCGAGATCTGCCGGTAGTTCCAGACCTGCAACACGCCCGCGAGCGCCGCGACGAAGGACGCAAACGCGTAGGCCGCGACGCGATGGGCATTGACGTTGAAGCCGAGTGCGGCCATGCGGCGCGGATTGTCGCGCACGCCCTGCAAGGCAAGGCCGAACGGCGCGCGCGAGATGTATTCGACCGCGAAGTAGCAGAGCGCGGCGACACCGAGCACGACGTAGTAGAAGGGAATATCGGCGCGCCAGTTGACGCCCCAGAAGCGCGGTGTGCCGACGTTGTTGATGCCGGTGTGGCCGTTGAAGATAGCCCAGTTCTGGTTGGTGAAATAGTAGAAGGCCGCGCCGATCGCGAGCGTGATCATGATGGTGTAGATGCCCTCGGTCCTCACCGCGAGCGCACCGCCGAGCGTGCCGAAGGCCGTGGCGAGCGCGAGAGCCATGGGAACTGCGAGCCACCATGGCCAGCCCAGGCTGATATTGGCGTTGTCGCTGGTGCCGAACACGGCGACCATGTAGGCGGCAAAGCCGGCCACAGTGAGCTGCATCAGGCTGACCATGCCGCCATAGCCGGCGAGGAACATCAGGCTCAGCGCGATGGTGCCAAGGATCAGCGTCGTCGCAAAGATCTCGATCAGGAAGAAGCCGTTGGCGATCAGCGGCATGATCAAAAGGATGATCGCGACGATCCAGGCGGCGGGATTGTCGATCTCGGGCCATCCTCGCAGCGCGGGCCGCTGCGCGCCGGAGGCGGTGCGAACGGGGACGCGTGCGTCGTGGGTGACCGACATGTCAGCGCCTCGCCAGCAGGCCTTGCGGCCGGAGCGCCAGCACCAGCACCATGATCAGGAAGGTCACGACGATCGCATAGGTCGGGATGTAGACCGAGCCGAGCTGCTCGGCGAGGCCGATGATCAGCGCGCCGAGCGCCGCGCCGGGGATCGAGCCCATCCCGCCGACGATCACGACCACGAGCGAGGCGAGCAGGAAGCGGATGTCCTCACCGGGCGATAGCGATTGAAACGTGCCGCCGACGACGCCGGCAATGCCGGCGAGCCCGGCGCCGAGCGCAAAGACCAGCACGAACACGACCTGGATGCGTACACCGGTCGCGGCCAGGATGTCGCGGTCATCGACCCCGGCGCGGATGATCATCCCGATCCGCGTGCGGTTGAGCGCCAGCCACATCGCGATGCCGATCACCACGGACGCGGCGAAGATCACGAGCCGCACCAGGGGGTAGCGCAGATAGACCGGCTCGCCCGAGGATTTGAGCGCCGTGATCAGCGGCAGCTCGACGGGACCGATCAGCCAGCTCGGGGTCTGGATCTGGTAGAAGTCGCCACCGGCGGCCCATAGCATGAGATCGGCGAACACGATCGAGAGCCCGATCGTCACCATCGTCTGGCGCAGGTCCTGGCCCTCCATGCGGCGGAAGACGATGACCTGGAGCAGGATGCCGACCAGCGCCGTCAGTATGAAGGCGATGATGAAGCTGAGGACCCACGACCCGGTCGAGGCGCTGATGGCATAGCCGATATAACCGCCGAACAGATAGAGCGAGCCGTGCGCGAGGTTGACGTTGCGCATCAGGCCGAAGATCAGGGTGAAGCCGCTTGCGACCAGGAAGTAGAGACCGCCGAGCGTAATGCCGTTGAAGACGGCGTTGAGGAACACCCGCTTGCGGCCGATCGCCTCTTCCAGTCCCGGCGGCCAGACCGCGAAGATCAGCCACAGCGCGAGCGCAATCGCGATGATGACGATCAGCGCCCAGGCGGGATGGCGTTCGACGAAGCGGGTCATGGCAGCCGCTCCACCGCGGAGGCGCCGCGCCGACGATCATCCCGATGCAGGTCAGACAGCCCTGAGCAGGCTGCGTACCACGCCATGGACGTGCATCTCCCTGGGCTCGCGTTCCTCTTTCGGGATCGCGTTCCGCGTATCCTAGCGAGGACACAAGGAGAGTGTTTGATCGAGAGTATCTTTTCGCGCGCGGCTTTACGCGCGCAAAACCTTGGCGGCGCGGCGATAATCGGTCGGCGCCATGCCGACATTGGCAGCGAAGAAGCGGGTGAAACCGCTCTGCGAGGAGAAGCCGAGATCGAAGCCGATATCGGCGATCGGCGCTTCGCTCGCGACCAGCGCCTCCAGCGCCTGCTCCATGATCAGCGTGTTGAGATAGAGATGCGGGGTCACGCCGGTCTGGGTGCGGAACAGGCGGTAGAAATGCGGCCTCGACAGGCCGGATTCACGCGCGATGGTGTCGAGCTCCATCTCGGCGCCCGGGCTTTCCGACATCAGCCTGATGCATTTGCGCACGCGGAAGTCGGTGACGGCGCCGGCCGCGCGGGCGTCGCGCGTGATTTCGGCCTGCTGCCAGCTTTCGTCGTAGCAAATGTCGATCAGCCGCCTGAGCTCGGAGTCGAGGCTCGAGAGCGATGGGGCGCCGCACACCAGCGCTGCGGTCCTTCGGATGTGCTTGTCGAGCGCCGGCGTGCGCTTGAATTGGGTGCGGCCAAAACGCAGCCGGTCCGCGCCGGGTGCATCGGGCGCGAACCACTCGGCGTTGACGTAGAGCACGAAGAAGATCGCGCCGGCGTCGAGATCGGAGGGCAGGAAGTTGTGCGGTTCCCAGGGATTGACGGCGACGACGGAAGTTTCATTGAGCTGGAAGCGTCCGTCGCAAACATCGATGCACGCGGGCATGCCGCCGACATGAAATATCAGATGACCCTCGCGATGCGCGTGGATGTTGAAAGGGCGGTTCAACTGATAGACCGTCGCCCGACCAAACCGGCCGTGGAAGACGGCGAGCGCCCGGCTCATGCCATCCCCTCCCGATGTTGTCTTGTTTTGCCGTTAGCGTTCAACAACCGGGGAGAGATTGCAAGGGCGGTGAGATCCGCGCCTCGCAAATCGCTCCCCGGTCGCCGCAGTTGCGAACGTGATTGCGTCAGTACTTCTTACATTCTGGCACTGTACGGCTCGGCAATCCGATCTTGGCAAATACCGCCGGATCGTAGCCGAGGGTCTGGTTCACGTTCGGGATCACCTTCACGACCTTCGAGAACAGCGCGCCCTTGCCGTCATCGACGACCTCGGTCACGAAGTTGGTGCCGATCGCCTGGCGGTTGGAGTCGAGCTTGATCTTGCCGTTCGGCGCATCGAGCTCGATCTTTGCCAGCGCAGCCTTGTACTTCGACTGATTGTCGCTGAGGTCGCCGTTGACCTGGCGCAGCGCGAGGATCAGCGCCATGGTCGAGCCGTAATAGTTGGTCGCGAGCAGCGACGGGCTCGGGAAGCGCTTGTTAGGCGGGAAGGCGTCCTGATAGTCCTTCACGAACTTCTGCCAGCCCGGATCCTCCCAGGTGTCGGCCTGGCCGCTCGCCGCCAGCGTTCCGATCAGCGCGTTCTTGGCGTTGCCCTTGGAGGACAGGATGGTCTGGTCGATCATGATCGAGCCGCCCATCAGGTGCGCCTTGCCGCCGGCCTGCTGGTACTGGTTGAGGAAGTTGACGGCGTCGGCGCCGCCCAGGCCCAGATAGATCGCGTCGACATCGTCAGGCAGCGCGGCGATCACCGAGGCAAAGTCCTTGGTACCGAGCGGCACCCACTGCCGATTGGTGACCTGTCCGCCCATGCCGCAGAATTCGAGCACGAGGCCGAACACCTGCGTGTAGATGAAGGAATAGTCTTCGCCGACCGTCGCGATCTTGCGATAGCCCTTGTTCTCATAGGCATATCTGCCGAGGCCCACCTGCCACTGTGCGCCGTCCATGTTGTAGCGGAAGAAATTCGGCGCGGGATCGACATAGGTCGTTTCCTGCGCGCCCGAGGCCGCGTTGATGAACGTCAGCTCGGGATGGGTTTTGGCGAAATTCTTCACCGCGATGCCTTCGTCGCCGGACAGCGGCGAGAGCAGGATCTGCACCTTGTCCTGCTCGATCAGCTTGCGCACCGCACGCACGGCGGAGTCGGGTGTTGCGTCGGTCGAGGCGATGACGAATTCGAGTTCCTTGTCGCCGACTTTCTTGCCGAGCACGTTGAGCGCCGTCTGGAAGCCGCGGATGCCGTCCTCGCCGAGCACAGTGTAGGTGCCTTCGAGGGTTGCGGTGACGCCGACCTTGATCTTCTCCTGAGCCATTGCTGCGCCCGAAAGCAACAGGCTGCTCAGCGCGATAAGTCCCACACTGCCTTTCAACATTGCTCTCCTCCCTGTGTCGTCATTATTCATCGTCATTATTCATTCGCCGGAAGCTCGTTGGCACGAGGCACACGGTTCTTGAGTGAAGGCTAACCGAACTCGGATGCAGCGCACGCGTCGGAGCCATGCGTGGCTTAACGGGCAGTCTCATTTTGAATGTTGCGTCGCAAATGGTTCCGCGGTGCAATAGGCGAGGGCGCCCGGCGCGGTTGCATCGTATGCTGCCAGTGGCGGAGCGGCCGCAAATGGTGTTTTTGGTGCTGGCGAGCGGCGCGCCTCTCGTGCCGTCTGCGCGTGACAACGAATGAGAAAAGGACCGATGCAATGAAGTCGGAAACGGCCAGGATGACACTGACGGCGAAGGATGTCTTGCCGGAGGACGGGACGCGCGGCACGCTGGTTGGCCGCGTCTGGTTGCCGCAGGTCAATGGTCCCGCCGTGGTCGCGGTCCGCAGCGACGGCGTGTTCGACGTCACCGCGCGGTTTGCAACCGTCAGCGCGCTGTGCGAGGAGGCCGATCCGGCAAAGGCGGTGGGCGAGACCAGGGGCGAGCGGATCGGCGATCTCGAGGCGATCGCAGCCAACACGCCGCCCGATCAACGCGACCGGCAAAAGCCCTGGTTGCTGGCGCCGGTCGATCTCCAAACCCTGAAGGCCGCCGGCGTGACCTTTGCCGTCTCCATGCTCGAGCGCGTGATCGAGGAGCGGGCAAAGGGCAATCCGGCATCGGCCGAAGCGATCCGGAAAGAGGTGACGCGGCTCATTGGCGACGATCTGTCGAAGCTCAAGCCCGGCTCGGACGGGGCGATGCGGCTGAAGCAGGTGCTGATCGAGCAGAACGCCTGGAGCCAGTATCTCGAAGTCGGCATCGGCCCCGATGCGGAAGTCTTCACCAAGGCGCCGGTGCTATCGTCGGTCGGCGCCGGCATGGATGCCGGGCTGCATCCGAAATCGACCTGGAACAATCCCGAGCCGGAGCTGGTGCTGTTCGTCTCGAGCCGCGGCAAGATCGTCGGCGGTGCGCTCGGCAATGACGTGAACCTGCGCGACTTCGAGGGACGCTCGGCGCTGCTGTTGTCGAAGGCCAAGGACAACAACGCCTCCTGCGCCATCGGCCCGCTGCTGCGGCTGTTCGACGACACCTTCTCCCTCGATGACGCACGCAAGCTGGACATCAGCCTCAACGTGAAGGGGCAGGATGGTTTTGTGCTCAACGGCCATTCCTCGATCAGCAAGATCAGCCGCGATCCCACCGATCTCGTCGCGCAGACGATCGGCACCGTGCATCAATATCCTGACGGCTTCGTGCTGTTCCTCGGCACGATGTTCGCGCCGGTCGAGGATCGCGATGCGCCGGGGCAGGGGTTCACCCACAAGCCCGACGACATCGTCACGATCGCAGCCCCCGAGCTCGGCAAGCTCACCAACCGCATGCGCACAAGCGACGCGTGCGAGCCCTGGAGCTTCGGCATCGGTGCGCTCATGAAGAACCTTGCTCAGCGGAAGCTGCTGTAACGCCCCGGGCGCCAGCATCGGGTAAGATGACGTGCGAAGCCGGTGCTGGCCTTGCCTCCGCAAAAAATGTCGAAAACAACCCCATGCAAAGTAGGGCCACGGGGTGCGAGGCGGCGTGCCAGCGTCAAAATCTCGGATCAGTCATATAGTCAAATAATATGACTATACACCGTTGAGCTTCCATGAAATGGTGCCTCCCGCCGCCCAGAGGGGCGGTCTAGCAGGTGCCATGATACCGATTGGCATCCGAGATAAACATTTTTGGGAGACACGCCTGATGACCCTCAAAGCCCTCTTTGCGGCCAGCGCCACCGCCGCACTGCTGCTTTCGCTGCCGGCCAATGCCGGCCAGCTCACCATCGGTTTTTCGCAGATCGGATCGGAATCCGGATGGCGCGCCGCGGAGACCTCGGTCTCCAAGCAGGAAGCGGCCAAGCGCCAGGTCAACCTGAAGATCGCCGACGCGCAGCAGAAGCAGGAGAACCAGATCAAGGCGATCCGGTCCTTCATCGCGCAGAACGTGGACGCGATCTTCCTCGCACCGGTCGTCTCGACCGGATGGGACGCGGTGCTGAAGGAGGCCAAGGAAGCCAAGATCCCGGTCGTGCTGCTCGACCGCGACATCGATCCCTCCGGCAAGGACCTCTATCTCACCGCGGTCACCTCGGACAGCGTGCACGAAGGTGAGGTTGCCGGCGAGTGGCTCGCCAAGACGGTCGGCGAGAAGGCCTGCAACGTCGTCGAATTGCAGGGCACGGTCGGTGCCAGCGTCGCCACCAACCGCAAGAAGGGCTTTGACGCCGTCGTCGCCAAGCATCCGAACCTGAAGGTGGTGCGTAGCCAGACCGGCGACTTCACCCGCGCCAAGGGCAAGGAAGTGATGGAGAGCTTCATCAAGGCCGAAGGCGGCGGCAAGTCGATCTGCGCGGTCTATGCGCATAATGACGACATGATGGTCGGCGCGATCCAGGCCATGAAGGAAGCCGGCCTCAAGCCCGGCAAGGACGTCCTGACCGTCTCGATCGACGCGGTTCCCGACATCTTCAAGGCGATGGCCGCAGGCGAAGCCAATGCCACGGTGGAGCTGACGCCGAACATGGCCGGGCCGGCGCTCGACGTCATCGCCGCCTTCAAGGACAAGGGCACCGTTCCACCGAAGTGGATCCAGACGGAATCGAAGCTCTACACCGCCTCCGACGATCCGCAGAAGGTCTATGACAGCAAGAAGGGCCTCGGTTACTGAGCCCTATCGTGCGCCGCTGTGGCGGGCGAGCATGATCCGGAAAAGTGTGTAGCGGTTTTCCGACAAGACCATGCTCAAACCAGTCGCTCCAGTGGCGCACCCCCCTTCGAAACTGCTAAGCGTGGTGAATTGGCTGGACGTCCGCAACCCCACAAGCGGACGCCGGCGGGAGTGACGTCGCAATGGAGACCGGCCCGGATTCTGCCCCTTGTCTGCTGGAGGTGCGCGGGATCAGCAAGAGTTTTGGCGCTGTGCATGCGTTGCAGGACGTTGATTTCACGCTTCGTGCCGGCGAGATCCATGCCCTGCTCGGTGAGAACGGCGCCGGCAAGTCCACGCTGATCAAGGTGGTCACCGGCGTATTCCCGCGCGATGCGGGAATCGTTCGGCTCGGTGGCGTCGAGGTCGCGCCACGATCGTCGAAGGCGGCGCTGCAAGCTGGTATTGCCACCGTCTACCAGGAAGTAAATCTGCTGCCCAATCTGTCGGTGGCGCAGAATCTTTTTCTCGACCGGCAACCGATGCGCTTCGGCATCGTCCGCGAAGGCGAGATGCGGCGGCGCGCAAAGGCGCTGCTCGCCGAGTTCGGCCTCGACATTGACGTGGCGGCGCCGCTCGGCAACTACTCCGTCGCGATCCAGCACGTCACCGCGATCGCTCGCGCCGTCGACCTGTCGGCGCGGGTTCTCATTCTCGACGAGCCGACCGCGAGCCTCGACCGCCACGAGGTCGAGATTCTCTTCAAGATCATGCGACAGCTTGCCGGCCGCGGCATTGGCATCGTCTTCGTCAGCCACTTCCTCGACCAGGTCTACGAAATCTCCGACCGCATCACCGTCCTGCGCAACGGCCGCCTGGTCGGCGAGCGCGAGACCGCATCGCTGTCGCGCCTCGAACTCATCCGCATGATGCTCGGTCGCGAGCTTGCGGAGACCACTAGCGCACGCTCGGCTGCGAGCGAGCATCAGGCGCGTGAGATCTGCGCGAGCTTCGAAAACTACGGGAAGGCTGGCTACGTCGCGCCATTCAATCTCGAACTGCGCCATGGCGAGGTCGTAGGTCTTGCCGGTCTCCTGGGCTCGGGGAGGACCGAGACGGCGCGGCTGGTGTTCGGCGCCGAGCGTTCCGATCAGGGCCAGGTGAAAGTGGAGGGCGCGCCAGTGCGGCTGCAAACCCCGCGCGACGGCGTCCGCTACGGTTTTGGCTACTGCCCGGAGGAGCGCAAGACCGAAGGCATCGTCGCCGAGCTCACGGTGCGCGAGAACATCGTGCTCGCGCTCCAGGCCAAGCGCGGCCTTTACTTGCCACTGTCGCGCCGCGAGCAGGATGAGATCGCTGCGCGCTTCATAAAACTGCTCGACATCCGTCCGCCTGACCCCGAGCGCCCGGTCGGCCTTTTGTCCGGCGGCAATCAGCAGAAGGTGCTGCTGGCGCGCTGGCTCGCGACCTCGCCGCGGCTCCTCGTACTGGACGAGCCGACCCGTGGCATCGACGTCGGCGCGCATGCCGAGATCATCCGCCTGATCCGCGAGCTCTGCGACGACGGCCTCGCGCTGCTCGTGATCTCCTCCGAGCTCGACGAGATCGTCACCTATTCGGATCGTGTCGTCGTGCTGCGCGATCGCGTCCATGTCGAGGAGTTGCAGGGCGAGGCGATCGACGTCTCCAATATTTTGGCGGCGATCGCCGCCGACGGCAGCGCTGTCGCGCAGGAGGGCAGGCCATGACCGCTCTTCTGCCGCGCCGAGGCCTTGCCCAGATATTTGCGCTGATCGTCATCCTGGCGGTCGACCGCGCAGTCTCGCCACAATTTTTCGATCTGCGCCTTCAGGACGGGCGACTGTTCGGCAGCATGATCGACGTGCTCAATCGCGGCACGCCGGTGGCGCTGCTCTCGCTCGGCATGGTGCTTGTGATCGCCACGCGCGGCATCGATCTGTCGGTCGGTGCGGTCATGGCGATCTCGGGCGCGATCGCCGCGAGCCTAGCTGATAGCCACGGCCTGCCGGTGGTGCTGGCCGCTGCGCTCGGTGCGGGCCTTGTCTGCGGCCTCTGGAACGGCTTCCTCGTCAGCATCCTCGGCATGCAGCCGATCGTCGCGACGCTGATCCTGATGGTCGCCGGCCGTGGCATCGCCCAGCTCATCACCGAGGGGCGCATCGTGACCTTCACCTCGCCCGATCTGGTCTGGCTCGGCAACGGCGCCATCCTTGGCGTTCCCGTGCCGGTCGCGATTGCCGTGGGGATGCTGATCCTCACCGGCGCCGTGGTGCGCGGCTCTGCGCTCGGGCTCCTGATCGAGGCGACCGGCGGCAATGCGCGCGCGAGCGAGCTCGCCGGCGTCGGCACGCGCGCCATGATTTTGGCCGTCTATGTCTGGTGCGGCGTGTGCGCGGCGCTCGCCGGCGTGATCGCCGCAGCCGACATCATGGGGGCTGATGCCAACAATGCCGGCCTTTGGCTCGAGCTCGATGCGATCCTGGCCGTCGTCATTGGCGGAACCTCGTTGTTCGGCGGCCGCTTCAGCCTCTTGCTCGCCGTGCTCGGCGCGCTCATCATCCAGACGATGAACACGGGCATTCTCTTGTCGGGCTATCCCCCGGAATTCAACCTCCTGGTCAAGGCCGTGGTGGTGCTGGCGGTGCTGCTGTTGCAATCGCCGAAGCTGACCGGTATGGCCGGCATCGTGGCGCGTATCCGGGGGACGAAAGCATGAAAGGCCTGCCGCCCGTCCTCATTACGGCCATCGTGCTCGTCGCGGGCTTCGTGCTCTGCGCGCTGCAATTTTCCAACATTGCCTCGACCCGCGTGGTCTGCAATCTCCTCACTGACAACGCCTTCCTCGGCATCGTCGCGACCGGCATGACCTTCGTGATCATCTCGGGCGGAATCGACCTGTCGGTCGGCTCGGTGATCGGCTTTACCACCGTGTTCGTCGCGCTCGCGATCGAGCGCTGGGGCATGCCGCCGCTGGTCGCCTTCGTGGCGATCCTGGCGCTGTCCGCGGCCTTCGGCGCGGCGATGGGCGCCGTCATCCATCTGTTCGACCTGCCGCCGTTCATCGTCACGCTGGCCGGCATGTTCCTCGCGCGTGGCGCGAGCTTCCTGCTCTCGACGGAATCGGTGCCGATCACGGCGCCGATCTATTCGACGGTCTCGGACTTTGCGCTGCGACTGCCGGGAGGTGGACGACTGACGGCGGTTGCAATCATCATGCTGGTCATCGTGATCGGTGGCGCGCTGCTGCTGCAACTCACCCGCTTCGGCGCGAACGTCTATGCGCTCGGTGGCAGCCGGGTCACGGCGAGCCTGATGGGTATTGCCGTCGGCAAAATGACGATCCGCATCTACATGCTGTCGAGCCTGCTCGCAGGCATCGCCGGCATCGTCTTTTCCTTCTACACCGGCGCCGGCTATTCGCTCTCCGCCGTCGGCGTCGAGCTCGACACCATCGCTGCGGTGGTGATCGGTGGCACGCTGCTCACGGGCGGGCAGGGCTCGGTGGTCGGAACGTTCCTCGGCGTCCTCATTCAGGGCCTGATCCAGACCTACATCAATTTCGACGGGACACTGTCGAGCTGGTGGACCAAGATCGCGACCGGCGTTCTGCTGTTCGCCTTCATCGCTCTCCAGCAAGTCATGATCGCGATCGCGCGCCGGCCGACCGTGAGACCCGCGGGAGCCACGCCATGACCTCGCGCATCGTCGTCATCCCGACGCGGCGGGCCCATTCCAACCATGCGGAAGTGTCCCGCTCGATCGGCGTCGACATCATTGCCGGCCGCTATGCCGAAGGTACGCGGCTGCCTGGTGATGCCGAGCTGACCTCGATGTTCGGTGTCTCGCGGCCGGTGCTGCGCGAGAGCGTGAAGACGCTCGTGGCAAAAGGCCTGCTCACCACCAAGGCGCGGGTCGGCACCGTCGTGCGCGAGCGCGGCGCCTGGAACATGTTCGACGCCGACGTGCTGGCCTGGCATCTCGACGCCGGCATCGACAAACGCTTCCTCAACGACCTCGCCGAGATCCGTCTCGCGGTCGAGCCGCGCGCAGCGATGCTCGCGGCTGCACGGCGCTCGGAGGAGGACCTCGCTGAGCTCAGGCGCAGCATGGATCGCATGCGGCGCGAAGCATCCGATTCCGCCGCCTTCGCCGATGCGGACCTCGCCCTGCACGTTGCGGTCGCGCGGGCGTCGGGCAATCTGTTCATGCGCTCGATCGGCCATGTCATTGAAGCTGCCTTGCGAGCGTCCTTCCTGCTCAGCGCGCCGGTCGAGGTCGAGGATCGCGACACGGTGCTGCTCTGGCACCAGAAGATCGTCGATTCGATCGCGGCGGGCGACGTCGAGGCCGCCTCGGCCGCCATGGTCTTCGTCATCCACAATGGCATGAGCCGTCATGAAGGCACGGTGATCGAGACGGCGCCGGCTCAGGCGACGTCATCGGCGCAATCTGGAGAATAAAAGTGACTGAACTTCGCATCGCCATCGTCGGCTTCGGCAAGATCGCGCGAGACCAGCACGTCGCCGCGATCGCGGCAACACCGGGCACAAGCCTTGTCGCCATCGCGAGCCGCAATGCCTCGCTGCCGGACCTGCCGCATTTCGCCAGCATCGAGGAGCTGCTGGCAAAGGGCCCGCCGATCGATGCGGTATCGCTGTGCACGCCACCGCAGGTGCGCCGCGCGCAGGCCGTCGCGGCGCTTGCCGCCGGAAAGCATGTCATGTTGGAGAAGCCACCGGGCCTCAGCCTCGGCGAACTCGATCCGCTGGTCATGAAGGCTAAAGATGCGAAGCGGACGCTGTTTGCGACCTGGCATTCGCGCTTTGCCCCCGCCGTCGAGCCGGCGCGGCAATGGCTCGCCGCGCGCCGGATCAACTCCGTCCACATAAGCTGGAAGGAAGACGTCCGCGTCTGGCATCCGGGGCAGGGCTGGATCTGGGAGCCGGGCGGGCTCGGCGTATTCGATCCCGGCATCAATGCGCTCTCGATCCTGACCCGCATCCTGCCGCGCCAGGTGTTCGTGACGGCGGCGGACTTGTCGTTCCCAGCCAATCGCGACGCGCCGATTGCGGCGAATTTGGCGCTCACCGACGCAGGCGGCCTGCCGATCACGGCCGAGTTCGACTTCCGACAGACCGGCCCGCAGAGCTGGGACATCGTAGCCGAGACCGATCAGGGCCGGATGACGCTGTCGGGCGGCGGCGCCCGCATGGCGGTCGACGGCAAAGCCCTTGCGGAAGAGCCGGAAGCCGAATATCGCGGGCTCTACCGGCGTTTCGTCGAGCTTGCGGCGACGGGGGAGAGCGATGTCGACCTGACGCCGTTCCGTCTCGTCGCCGACGCCTTCATGCTCGGCAAGCGCAACGTCGTCGAACCGTTCGTGGAATGATCATGGCAGGCAGCAGCATCACAAAGGACGTCTTCGGAACGCTGCCGGATGGCCGTGCCGTCGAGCGCGTGGTGCTGCGCGGGCAGGGCGGTTTCGAAGCGCGCATCATCACTCATGGTGCGGTGATTCAGGCGCTGATCGCCCCGGATGCCAAGGGCGCTACCGACGACGTCGTGCTCGGCTATGACGACTTCGCCGGTTATCTCGCTGAACGGAAGTTTTTCGGTGCAACCGTCGGCCGCTACGCCAACCGTATCGCGGACGCGCGCTTCGTGCTCGATGGCGAGACGGTGCAACTCGCCGCCAACAACGGCCCGAACGCGCTGCACGGGGGCCTGGACGGCTTTGACCGCAAGCTCTGGCAGATCGCCGACGTCTCTGACGGCGCGGAGCCTGCGGTCACGCTCACTTACACGAGCGAGCACGGTGAGGAAGGTTACCCCGGCCGGCTCGACGTTCGTCTCAGCTATCGCGTGACCGGACCTGCGGAGCTGTCGGTCAGCATGGAGGCGAGGAGCGATCGTCCGACGATCGTCAATCTCACCAATCACAGCTTCTTCAATCTGGAAGGGGCGACGTCGGGGACGCCGATCCTCGACCACAAGCTCATGGTCGCCGCTGATCATTTCCTGGCGATCGATCCGACCGCGATCCCGCTGGCGGGGCCGCCGCACGCGGTTGCCGGCACGCCATTCGACTTCCGGACGCCGACCGCGGTCGGTGCGCGGATCCGTCAGAGCGATCAGCAATTGCGCAACGGCAAGGGCTACGATCACACGTTCTGCCTTCCGCTTGACGGCAGCTTGCGTCTTGCTGCGCGTGTGGAGGCGCCGCGCTCGGGGCGCGTCATGGAGCTGTTCACGGACCAGCCGGGCTTGCAGGTCTATTCCGGCAACTACCTCGACGGCTCGGTGGCGGGCAAGGGCGGCCGGTTGTATAGGCAGTCCGACGCGCTGTGCCTCGAGCCGCACATCTGGCCGAATTCGCCGAACCGGCCGGATTTCCCGAGCCCGCGTCTTGCACCCGGCAGCGTTTACAAGCACCGCACCGTGTATCGCTTTGGGGTGAGCTCGCCATGACCGAGCAGGTGCCGACCTCTGTCCTGTGCGCCGAGCATTGCCATCTCGGCGAGGGGCCGACCTATGACGTCGCCACCGATACCGCCTGGTGGTTCGACATCCGGGAAGGCCGCCTTTACGAGGCTCATCTCGGGACTGGCAATATCCGCGTCCACGCCCTCGGCCGGATGGCGAGCGGGCTCGGCCGCATCGATGCCGAGCGGCAGCTGATCGTGGCCGAGGACGGCCTCTACATCCGCAGGCTAGCTGACGGCACGATGACGCTCTATCGCCCGCTGGAAGACGACAACCTGGCGACGCGGTCGAACGACGCGCGCGTGCATCAATCCGGAACGTTCTGGATCGGTACCATGGGCCGCAAGGCGGAAGCGGGCGCCGGCGCGATCTACGCGCTCCACCGCGGCAAGATCTCGATGCTGTTTCCCGGCATCAGCATTCCGAACTCGATCTGCTTCTCGCCGGACGGCGCCATCGGATATTTCGCCGACACTGCGCGGCACGTGCTCTATCGCGTTTCGCTCAATCCGGCGACGGGATTGCCGCGCGGCGAGCCGGAGGTGCTGGTGCGCCACACCGGCGTCGGCGGTCTCGACGGCTCGGTGGTCGATGCCGACGGATTGATCTGGAACGCACGCTGGGGCGGCGCCTGCGTCGACATCTATAGTCCGGAAGGCGAGCGCTTGCGCTCGCTGGCAGTGCCGGCGCTGCAGTCGAGCTGTCCCGCCTTCATCGGGCCCGATCTGTCACGCCTCCTTGTCACCTCGGCGTGGCAGGATATGGATACGGCGGCACGCGCCGCCGATCCGCAAGCCGGCTGCACCTTCATCCTCGAGGCTGCCGCGCGCGGTCGCGCGGAGCCCGACGTCAAGCTTGAATAGGAGATCCAAAGCATCACACAACACACCGAGTTCTCACCGCAACGACAACGTTCTTACACCTGAGGGAGTGAAGTATGCTGAAACTGAAGACGACCGTTCTCGCGCTCGCATTCGCGGGCGCCGCCGCGATGGCCTCATCGGCCCCTGCATTGGCCCAGGACAAGCCGACCGTTGGTATCTCGATGCCGACAAAATCATCGGCGCGCTGGATCGATGACGGCAACAACATGGTCAAGGTGCTGAAGGAGCGCGGTTACAACACCGACCTGCAATACGCCGAGGACGACATTCCGAACCAGCTCTCGCAGGTCGAGAACATGGTGACGAAGGGTGCCAAGGCGCTCGTGATCGCCGCAATCGACGGCACCACGCTCTCCGACGTGCTCAAGCAGGCCAAGGCCAAGGGCATCACCGTCATCGCTTATGACCGCCTGATCCGCGGCACGCCGAACGTCGACTACTACGCGACCTTCGACAACTTCCAGGTTGGCGTCTTGCAGGCGCAGTCGATCGAGAAGGGACTGGGCCTGAAGGAAGGCAAGGGTCCGTTCAACATCGAGCTGTTCGGCGGCTCGCCCGACGACAACAACGCCTACTTCTTCTACAACGGCGCGATGTCGGTGCTGCAGCCTTACATCGACAGCAAGAAGCTCGTCGTCGTGTCCGGCCAGATGGGCATGGACAAGGTCGCGACCTTGCGCTGGGACGGCGCTACCGCGCAGGCCCGCATGGACAACCTGCTCAGCGCCTACTACGGCAACAAGAAGGTCAACGCGGTGCTGTCGCCGTATGACGGTCTCTCGATCGGCATCATCTCGTCGCTGAAGGGCGTGGGCTACGGCAGTGCCGACCAGCCGATGCCGATCATCAGCGGCCAGGACGCCGAGGTGCCCTCGATCAAGGCGATGCTGCGCGGCGACCAGTACTCGACCATCTTCAAGGACACCCGCGACCTTGCCAAGGTGACCGCCGATATGGTCGACGCGGCGCTGGCCGGCAAGCAGGTCACGGTGAATGACACCAAGACCTATGAGAACGGCTCCAAGACCGTGCCGTCCTACCTGCTCAAGCCGGTCGTGGTCTACAAGGACAATTGGGAGAAGGTCCTGGTTGACAGCGGCTACTACAAGAAGGCGCAATTCCAGTAAGGTGCGCGCCTGCTCCCTCTCCCCGCTTGCGGGGAGAGGGTTGGGGTGAGGGGCAGTCTCCACGAGGGTGGGGATAGATGGTGTCGCGGAGACTCCCCCTCACCCGAAATCCGCGCTAAGCGCGCATTTCGACTTCTCCCCGCGAGCGGGGAGAGGTGAGCTAACGACGGGACACGAAGCCATGACGGCAATGTTGGAAATGCGCGGCGTCAGCAAGAGCTTTGCGGGCGTGCAGGCACTGCGCGACGTCAATTTCTCGGTTCAGGCCGGGGAGATCCATGCCCTGGTCGGCGAAAACGGCGCCGGAAAATCCACCCTGATGAAGGTGTTGAGCGGGGTCTACCCCCACGGCAGCTACGAAGGAACCATCGTATTCGAGGGCGAGGAGCGCCGCTTCCGCGACATCAATGATTCCGAGGCGCTCGGCATCATCATCATCCATCAGGAGTTGGCGCTGATCCCGCTGATGTCGATTGCGGAGAATATCTTTCTCTCGCATCCGCCTTCACAGCTCGGCGTCATCGACCGAGACGAGGTCTACCGCCGGACCCGGGAACTCCTGGCCCAGGTCGGTCTGAAGGAGTCGCCGGATACGCTGATCACCGATCTCGGCGTCGGCAAGCAGCAGCTGGTCGAGATCGCCAAGGCGCTCTCCAAGCGCGTGCGGATGCTGATCCTGGATGAGCCGACCGCCAGCCTCAACGAGGCCGACAGCGCCGCGCTGCTCGAGCGCCTGATGAAATTTCGCGAGCAGGGCATCGGCTCGGTCCTGATCTCCCACAAGCTGAACGAAGTCGCCAAGGTCGCCGACCACATCACGGTGCTGCGCGACGGACGCACCGTGGATGGCATCGACTGCCGGAGCGAGCAGGTCCAGGAGGACCGCATCATCCGCAGCATGGTCAACCGCGATCTCGCCCACCGATTCCCCGAGCGGAGCGCCAAGATCGGCGAGCCGGTCCTGAAGGTCGAGAACTGGTCGGTCTACCATCCGATCCATCCCGACCGGCAGGTCATCAAGAACATCAATTTCGGTGTGCGGCGCGGCGAGGTCGTCGGGATCGCCGGGCTGATGGGGGCAGGGCGCACCGAATTCGCCATGAGCCTGTTCGGCCGCTCCTGGGGCACCAATATCACCGGCCACATCCGGCTCGAGGGTAACGAGATCGTCCTGCCGAACGTGGCGGCGGCGATCGATGCCGGCCTCGCCTATGTCACCGAGGACCGCAAGCAGCTCGGCCTGATCCTGGCCGACGACGTCCGCAAGAATATTACGCTGGCCAGCCTCGACCAGGTCGCCCCCGGCAAGGTGATCGACGACATTGCCGAGCTGAAGGTGGCAAGCGACTACCGCAACCGGATGCGCATCCGCTGCTCCGACGTCTACCAGGAGACCGGCCAGCTCTCGGGCGGCAACCAGCAGAAGGTCGTGCTGTCGAAATGGCTGATGACCGACCCCAAGGTTTTGATCCTGGACGAGCCGACGAGGGGTATCGACGTCGGTGCCAAATATGAGATTTACTGTATCATCAACGAGCTGGCGGAGGCCGGTCGGGGCGTGGTGGTGATCTCGTCGGAAATGCCGGAACTGCTCGGCATCTGCGACCGCATCTGCGTCATGAACGACGGCGCTTTCGTCGGCGAGTTCGCCGGCCATGAGGCGACGCAAGAGAAGATCATGCGCGCCATCATGCGCAATGAGAGAAGCAACGGGAACGGCGTGCCTGAGGCCGCGGAGATGGGAGGAATGCAGCCATGACCGACAAGACGGTTTCGCTGCCCGAGGAGCGCCGGCACGCTGGCTTCATCAAGAACAATTTGCGCAATTACGGCATGCTGATGTCGCTGATTGCGATCATGCTGTTCTTCCAGATCATGACCGGCGGCACGCTGCTGCAGCCGCTCAATCTCACCAATCTGGTGCTGCAGAACAGCTACATCGTCATCATGGCGCTGGGCATGCTGCTCGTGATCGTCACCGGGCATATCGATCTCTCGGTCGGCTCGGTAGCCGGGTTCGTCGGCGCCGTGGCCGCGCTGCTGATGGTGAGCTATCATGTCGACTACACGGCCGCCTTCATCGCGTGCCTGCTGGTGGGCGCGGCGATCGGTGCCGCGCAGGGCTACTGGGTCGCCTATTTCAAGATTCCGTCCTTCATCGTGACGCTGGCCGGCATGCTCGTGTTCAAGGGCCTTGCGCTCGCGGTGTTGCAGGGCCAATCGCTCGGACCGTTCCCGTCGACCTTCCAGAAATTGTCCTCGGGCTTCATTCCGGAGTTCCTGCCTGAGGCCGGCACGCTGCATCCGACCTCGATGCTGATCGGCGCCGTGCTGGCCCTCGGACTGGTCTATGCTGGCGCGAAGAACCGTTCGCGCGAGCAGTCGCACGGCATCGAGGTCGAGCCCTACGCGTTCTTCCTCGGAAAGAACGTCGTGCTGGCCTGTGCGGTGCTCTATTTCACCTATCTGATCGCGACCTATCGCGGCCTGCCGAACGTGCTGGTGATCATGAGCGCACTGATCGCGCTCTACGGCTTCGTCACCCGCCGAACCGTGATCGGCCGCCAGATCTATGCCGTCGGCGGTAACGCCAAGGCGGCCAGCCTGTCGGGCATCAAGACCGAGCGGCTGACCTTCTTCACCTTCGTCAACATGGGTGTGCTGGCTGCGCTCGCCGGCCTCGTCTTCGCCGCGCGGCTCAACACCGCAACGCCGAAGGCGGGCCTTGGCTTCGAGCTCGACGTCATCGCCGCGTGCTTCATCGGCGGCGCGTCGGCCTATGGCGGCGTGGGGCGCGTCGGCGGTGCCGTGGTCGGCGCCATGATCATGGGCGTAATGAACAACGGCATGTCCATCCTCGGCATCGGCATCGACTACCAGCAGGTCATCAAGGGCCTGGTGCTGCTCGGTGCGGTCTGCATCGACGTGTACAACCAGCGGCGGTAGCCAATTCGACGGTGCCGTAGGGTGGGCAAAGGCGCGCGAGCGCCGTGCCCACCGTATTCTCTCTACATCGCGCAGAAGTGGTGGGCACGCTTCGCTTTGCCCACCCTACATTTTCGTCTATTTCGTGGGCACGTGCTCGTGCGACACTGTTGGCTATGTCAGGCTGATCGGATCGAGAACACGCTTCATCTTCTCTCTCGCGAAGCGGCTCTGGATTCAGGACCCGCTTCGTCGAAGGTGGCAATCGAGCTTTCCCGGACTGGGGCAAACGCGGGTTGCGGCGCCGACAATTCCTGGCAATACATCCGATCGATCTTCTGCTGCATGAGCGCATAGCAGTCGCATGCGGCCCTCTCCAGCCGCGCCCGGTGGATCTCTACGAAGCCGCGCCGGTCGGACGGGATGGCGCCCGCCTCGCGAAGCTTGCTCATCGTCAAAGTGACGGTCGTCCGCCGCACCCCGAGCAATTGTGCAAGCGCCTCCTGCGTCACGGGAAGAAGATCATCGGGAACGCGGTCGTGCAGTTGCAGCAGCCACCGCGCCATGCGGCCATCCACGCGATGCAGCGCGTTGCAGGCGGCGACGTGCTGGAGCTGTAACAACAGCGCGCGGGCGTGCACCTGCACGACATGCCTGATGGCCGCGCTCCGCGCGCAGGCAGCCCGGAACTTCGCGGCTGATATCAGCGATGCCGTACCCGCCAGGCGTGCAGTCGCTGTGACGGATGAATGCGACGGACCGAGTACGGAGAACGAGGCCAAAGCACCTTCCCGTCCCATCAACGTGGTTGCGACCGTTTGCCCGTCCGGCATATCGAGCATGAAGGCGATCGCGCCGCTGTGGGGAAAATAAACCGGGTCGAGTTCGTCGCCCGACCGCACCAGGACGGCATCGGCTTCGAACGAGACCTTCTGGAAGTGGGGCGTGAGCAAGCCCAGATCCTCGGGCGGCAACGCCGCCAGAAGCCGATTCCCAATGCCGGTGCGGTGAACGGTCACGATGCCTCTCGGTGAACGAGCAACCCAGGAACGACGCTGGCTAGCATCCATGAAAGTGAGTTCGTGTCAACGCGGCGCGCGCCGGCAAGGTCGGTTTTACATGCGCGGCAGTCCGGAAGCGGAACACACGGAGTGGTCGAGGCAAAGCCAACCAACAACGCAGCGTGCAACATTTCGATTCCAAAAAATTAAATTATCCGAAATTGAAGCGACGAATGGAATCTATCGAAACAGAGCGATTGCCGGAGATCAAGCACGGGGAATTGCGGATGCGGAACCGGCATCCTACTGCGTCGTGAACAGCACCACCGCGATCGCGACCGACAGACAGATCGCAGATACGGTCGCCGCCGTCGACAGCACGCCCATCCTCCGGAGCTCCGCGGCGAACTCCTCGTTCTAACCGACGGCAAGCCGAACGATGTCGATCACTACGAGGGACGCTTTGCGATCGAGGACACCCGCAAATCCGTGCAGGAGGCGCGCCGCCTCGGCATCGCAGTATTCGGCGTAACGGTCGACTCGACGGCGCAATCCTATTTTCCAACACTGTTCGGACGGGGCGGCTACGCGATCGTCGGCAACATCCGCCGGCTGCCTGCGGCGCTGCCGGCAATCTACAGGCAGGTAGTCCATTAAGGACAGAAAAGCCGCAAGCAGCGGTGCGTCAGTGTTATTGGCCTAAGGCGGCAGGAAATCTCGTCAGGAAACGTTGATCTAGCGCAAGGCGCACGCCGATCGTGACGGCGCATCGTCTGCAATGGGCAGGAAAACCGTGGAGCCAATCCATGAACCAGATGAGTTTGAGAAAATTTGCAATAGCGACCTCGACCTTCGCGTGCGCGGCATTGCTCTCCTTCAGCTGGTCTGAGCAACGCGGCGTCTCGCTATCGATCGATAGTGCCCAGGCGCGGGTCGGGCGTCCGCTCACTCCGGTGAGCGTTGCGGGTGTTGCACGCCGGCAAAACCGGCGGGCTGCGTACCAGTACGACTCGGCCGGCATTGCGGGCCCGATGGCGGTTAACTACGCCGGCCTTGCAAGCGCGGCTGGCACGGCAACCGTCGCCGCCACCCAACCTTGGGGCTGGGGTGGTACTGGCTACTATGGCGGCCGGCCCTACGTCGGTAGCGGGGCTTTGGCAGCCAATGCCTATTATGCCGGCGGCGCCATCCAGACCAGTCCGTTCTACCTGCAAAGGGCTTATCCTGCGAATGGCCCTTGGTATGGCGTTGATGGATGGGCTGGCTACAAGGCGCGCTATGGAATCGTCTGTGATCCAGGCAGCCTGATCAAAGGCGATGACGGCCTGATGCATGTCTGTCAGTAGGCCATCCGCGAGGCGACATGGGGCGGCTTGCGGGCCGCCCTTTCCGTGCCGCGCTGATGAGCGCCGGTCGCAAATAAAAAGCGGCGCCAGGGTGCTCAACCGGGAAAGAAAACTCCAATGCCGGATCCAGTAGAAGTCATTGAGGCAGCCATTCGCTCTGCTTTTGTCAGCTACCCGAAGGAAGACGATCCCGATTGGAGGAGCCCATCCTGGATCAAGCCGGCGGAATGTTCGCACTTGACCAAAGTGATCATGAGCGAACTGGACTCGAACGGCTTCAAGATCGAGAAGAAGGCGGGGTGAGTCGTACAAACGTGCCGGCCGACTCATCGACCGGGACTGCACGTCGGAGACAATGTCGTCGGTGTGGACCGTTGGTCTGCCGGCTTAAGACTTTTGCCAGAGGCTGCCGTATTAGCGGCGACGTAGGCGCATTGCGCTGCGAGCACCAACTAAAGATCAGCCAGATACGATAGAGCGACGATGCCGTTCCCAGAAGGATTGCAAGGCCCGTCCATCTCTCGAAGGTCTTGGAGTGAATGGGACGCCTGGGTTCATCGTTAGGATCGAAAAGCACGACAAATTTTCGTCGCTGTTGGCGCGACGCAGGTATGGAGCGTTGCGCCGCGGCATCGCGTCCCGTTGATCTGGATCAACAGGGCTGGAGCGGAACCCCGCATGCCCGCTCATTCGGCGCGAACATGCGGTAGCCGGACGACGAGTTTTTCTCTTTCGCTCAAACTACTTTTGGGGAGCTGTGCTGCCCGTCGTCGGGGGAGTGTCACCCCTTCTTGCGTCGCGCCGGTCTTCGCGGTCGTCACGCCGATCGTCGCGCCGGTCCTGACGATCATCGCGCCGGTCCTCGCGCCGGTCCTGGCGGTCTTCGCGCCGGTCTTCGCGGCGCTCCATGCCCGGGGTTTGAGCCTCGGCTCTTGGCAGCCGCGGCTCCGGTCACAATTCTAGCGGGATCAGATGCGGCTACGTGCACACCCGTAGCTTCTCCTCCGAGCAATCCGATCATGATCGTCGCTGCAGCCATGACGACGAGTGCCGCAGGCACGGCGGGGGCCATGTGACGCAGGCGCTCGCGGCCATCGTCATTGCGGCAATGTTGCATCTGACGAAGCCGAGCTATCTGCGCAAATTGTTCGCCCGAAGCCACTGGTCGTTTGCAAACACCCTGATTGTCATCGCCGGCGAACTGACGTTGGGGGTGCTCCAGGGCATCGCCCTGGGCGTCGTGCTTTCGTTGCTGACGTTGATCTATCTGACCAGTCATCCAAAGGGGGACGAGCTCGGTCAACTTCCAGCCCTATCGCAGTGTGCAGCGGCATCCCGAGGCCGCAACATTTCCGGGACTGCTGATTTGGCGAGTGGGCGGTGACCTCTTCTTCGCGAGCATCGGCCACATGAGTGCGGCTTTGAAGGTGTCACTGGCCGAGCGGCCAGACGTGAAGCGCGTGCTTCTGGACTTCGCTGCGGTCAATTTTATCGACGTCAGCGCAGGGGACGAGCTGTCAGGCCTGATCAAGGAGCTAAAGACGACGGGCGTCACCGTTGCTTTTGCCCGGGTGCGGGATGCCGTACGAGACGATATGAGGCGCGCTGGGATCGAAGCGGTCGTGGGACCGAACGCTTTTCATGAACGGACGACGGATGGCGTGCGCGCCTGGCAACAACAGCAAGGCGGCTCGTAAGTTGTTTGCCAGTCAGGACACTCATCACGTTCACGATCTCGCTGATCGTGCGGCCAGACATCGGACTTCTTGGGTATCCCTGAAAGACGCTGCGATAGCTCGACATGGAACACACAAGACAGATCTTCGATCTCGCGGCCCCCTTTGCCGGCCACGCGGTACACATCGTCTCGCCTGACGCGCGGATAGCTGCCGGCAAGGCGCTGCGCGACAAGATTCCACGCGAGCAGCACGGGCGATGGAACGGCGTCAAGGGACGAGCAAACCCGATCGACCTTCTGCACAGGTCGGATGCCGGCCGCGTGAAGAAGCTGATTCCGATTCGGTACGGCCGAATGCTGCAATCTCCTTTTGCTTTCTATCGCGGCGCCGCGGGTATCATGGCCGCCGACTTGGCGCGAACGCCGACCACCGGAATGAAAGTGCAGGCCTGCGGTGATTGCCATCTTCTTAATTTTGGCGGATTCGCTACCCCCGAACGCAACGTCATCTTCGACATCAATGACTTCGATGAGACCTCCCCCGGGTCATGGGAGTGGGACGTCAAGCGGCTTGTCGCATCGATCGTGCTCGCTGCTAGATCGAACGGATTGTCTGATGCCAGAGGCCGCGACTGCGCCGTCAGTTGTGCGCGTATGTATCGCGAACACATGCGCAAGTTCTCCAGGATGGATCCGCTACAGGTCTGGTATGCCGAAACAAGTGCCACGGACTTTATCGACACCCTGCCCGACGCCTTGCAGAGAAACGTCAAGAAGCGAATCGCAAAAGCCGTGGCTCATACTGGTTCTGAGTTTGATTTCCCGAAGCTTGCAGGTTCGGTCGGTGGACATATTCGCATTACCGACCAGCCACCGCTCATCTTCCATCCGCAGAGCACCGCGACCGACGGTGCAGCGACGTCGCTGGACGAACTTTTTCGTAGCTACCGGGAGTCGTTATCGCCCGACCGACGGGGGCTTCTCGATCGTTATCGGCTCGTCGATGTTGCGATCAAGGTGGTCGGCGTCGGCAGCGTCGGCCGGAGGTGCTGGATCGCCCTGATGATGTCGGAGGGAAACGACGCGCTCTTTCTACAATTCAAAGAGGCGGTGCAGTCGGTGCTCGAGCCTTACGCCGGGAGATGCCCATACGGTCATCACGGACAGCGGGTCGTGATGGGACAGCGCTTGATGCAGCCAGCATCGGATATTTTCCTTGGCTGGACGACTGCTCCCAATGGCCGGCATTTCTATGTGCGACAGCTGCACGACGCCAAGATCAAGCCTTTGGTCGAGACATTCGACGCCGGAATGTTGGACGTCTATGCGCAAGCGTGTGGTTGGGTGCTGGCCCGCGCCCATGCGAAGGCCAGCGAAATATCCGCGACGATCAGCGGGTATCTCGGCTCTTCGAGCGACGCGTTCGATACTGCCATGGGAAAGTTTGCGTTGGCCTATGCGGATCAGGCCGAACAAGATCATGCCGCGCTCAAGGCTGCCGTACGAAAGGGGTTGGTTGCCGCCAGTTCGGGATAGCCATGAACGTGCACCTGCAAACGCCCCAGTTAAAAAGAAAACCAGGCTTTGGCAACGACCGTTGCACCGCACCAGTTCGATACCAAGCCACTCGGGTTGGTAATGGGGTCAATACGACCACCTGGCCGCGCGTTTGGATCCCCAGTATAGACGAAGCAGTTTTCCTTCGAGAGGTTGGTATCGTAGTAGCGTAAATCGAGGTTGAAGGCCTTGCGGGTGAAGGTCACGCCTGCATGCCAATTGAGATAGGCAGGTAATGGGAAGCTCCCGAGTTGCGGAGCCTGGTTGCCGAACCAAAAGTAGCCGGCAGCAGTCGTGAACGATACGGTCAGGTCCTTTGGGAGCAGACGAGTTGGCACGTCGTAGCCCACCCCGGCAGCCACGTACTGACTCCAGGCGCCCGTGTTCGAGACATTTGGAGAATAGGCGTAGCCGGCGGCGATACGGAACGACTCGCCGATGCTTCTATCGCCGCGGATAGCCGCCTCCCAATAATTGATGCCATTCGTCACGCCGGGAAACTTCTCTCTGGGATAGGCGAAGTAGGTCACGCCGAGATCAAAGTCGATATTTGCAATCTTCGGGCGGACGCCGGCTGACATGGTGAACTCGGCGACTGGTTCGGTCGGCAGCTTGACGGTAGCCATTGTAGCGCCGGCGTATACCGACCTGAATCTTGCTTCAAAGGCGGCGCCGGCCGCAGGCTGGCGAGCGGTCATCGTCGTCCCGCGATAAATGTAGTCAGATGCAACCCCCGCGCGGGCGCTGAGTTCGAGTTCACTCGAAGGCTCGCTCACAGGCGCAGCGCCCTTCGTTTCGGCCGCTGACCAGCCGCGATTGCCGAGCCCGATCGCGCTGCCCGGGCTGCTCTCGGGGGCTTCGGCGCGCACCAAACCGCCGGTCATCGGCGCAAGCCACAAGCCAACGAATGCAGCATTCGAGGCTAAGCTTACCTGCCACAGTGCCATGGCGCCTCTCTTTCGCATTGTTAGCTATCCTCCAAGCACTATCGTGATGCCGACCAATGCACCACCAAAGGCTACCATCAGAAGGCCTGCTGCCCAGGGCTGAAGTCCGCTGCGATAGCCGAATACGTAACCACAGCAGAAAAGCATCGCGATGGCGACAGCGTAGGAGACGCGCAGTGCCAGTTTGGCGTCGCTCAGGAATATGAACGGGATGACAACCGGGAAGGTTGAAGCGAAGCTCAGCAAGCAAAGACCCAGTGCGCCGATCCAGTCCCGCTCCACGAGCTTCGGGCGCTCGCGCGGCTCAGGCAATTGCTGCAACCGTCGGCGCATCAATTCCAGTTCCTCCAGACGCAACAGCGACGCCAACTCGGGCGGCAGCGCGTCGGCGACGATGCGTCGCGCCGTTTCGGAATCCGGTGCGCGCTGTATTGCGCGCAGTGTCAGGATATTGCCGCCCCGGTCATTGATGCGAGCCAACAGGTAAAGACCGCCGTCAACGATGCCCCAAGCCAGGTTGCAGCCGAGCGCACCGATCAGCATCGTTTGGATCTTGATGTTGCCCGACGTCGCGACACCGAGGCTGCAGATAAAGGTGAGGGCCATGATGAGGCCGAACAAGGTCTCGGAGATCCGCTCCATCGGATCCAGCACACGCCAAAAGGGAATATCTGAAATCGCTGACATCAAATCAAATGCCCCTTGGCCATTCTTTCCGTCGATCCGGCACGCTCAGCGTGTGACGGCTAGTGGTCGTCGGCGGCGTCTTGAAGCGAGCGCACGCCGAGTGCGGCAACGAGGCCCGTCAGCAATACGCCGGAGAAGGCGATCGCTATTGCAATCATCCGCGAGGCAATGCGCTTTGGGGCCACATCCCCGTAACCAACTGTTAGAGCGGTCACGAACGTGAAATAGATCGTCTCGCTCACCGACCAGCGCTCGAGGAATCCGATCACGGCGCCGAGTGCCAGTTGGAAACCGATCAGCCCTGACACGACCGGCCATATGACCTGCAAATGTTTCCAAAGATGCCGAAAGAAGCGCTGTCTCACCTCCGCATTTGTTGCCATGTTTCGCCTCAACGCTCCTCTGCGCAATCCTGATGCCTCGATTGGACCCGCCGGTAACTCCATGTCCGTCGTCGAAAGTTGCTCCTGCATCGACACGAAGTTGCCGCCATAGTCCTCTTCGGCCGTCGTCCGCACTGGGAGCCTTGCCCTTGGGTCTGATCGTGCTCGCAACGAACTGAACCAGGTGCGGCGAACTGCACCTTTGACATTGATCTGAATCAACGGCCCCGGACGCTGACCTGATTCGATATTGATCGATGTCAATCGATGGCAGGCGATCTGGCGCGGCATTTTCGCGCGGATAACCAGTCAGTGACGCTTACGCAACCGTTTTCCCGGCCGCCCATGGAAGATCCGTTCCTCAACTACTTCGCGCTCGGCTTGCTGTTCTTCGTGATCATCGTGCTGGTCTACGGCATCATCGCGATCCACGATATTCCGGCACGCATCGCCAAGGCGCGCCATCACCCGCACGAAGATGCCATTCATGCTGCCGGTTGGATCAGCCTGTTCATGCTGCATGTGCTGTGGCCATTCCTCTGGATTTGGGCGATGGCCTACAAGCCGGACCGTGGCTGGGGCTTCAGTGACAAGCCGGGCGAGCCGTCGTCTCGCTTTGAGGCTGTGGCTGAGCTGGAGGCTTTGAAGCGCCGGGTCGGCGAGGTCGAGGCCAAGCTTGAGGCCAAAGAGCGCCTCGCTCGTTTCGAAGACCAGGCGCCCGCCCGATCGGACCTGGCGGAGCTCGCCGAAAGATTGGTCGAAAGCAGTACTGCCGCGGGCGCGCCGGTGGCAGGGAGCCAGGCCGCGCAGCGATAGACGCCATCCGCTCGGGACAGGAGGCCACTGATGGAAATCTTGCTCACCCTGACCTACGTGGCACTTTGCTATGCCATCTTCAAGCTGTTCAGGATTCCGGTCAATCAGTGGACGCTTGCAACAGCAGCCCTCGGCGGCATTTTCGGCCTTTCGCTGCTGTTCATAACGATGGCCTACAACCATCCGTTTTCCACCAATGCGCGCATCTACTTTACCGTCACGCCGGTGCTGGCGGGCGTCCGGGGCCGCGTGATCGAAGTGCCGGTGGAGGACAAATCCAACCAGCACCTCGAAGCCGGAGAAGTTCTCTTCAAGATCGATCCGAAGCCCTACGAATATGCCGTCGCGGAGAAGCGGGCGGGACTCGCCGACGCGGAGGCCAGTGTTGCAGAGCTCAAGGCATCCGTCGACCAGGCGACGGCGTCGGCCGAAAAATCCAGGGCAGAAGCGGACCTCGCTCAGACGAACTACGAGCGACAGAAGGAGTTGTTCGACAAGAATGTCGTGGCCCAGGCGACCCTCGATACTGCGACGCGCAACCGCGATGCGGCGAACCAGGCGCTGGCCGCGGCTGTTGCTGCACAAGATCGGGCGCGACAGGCCTATGGCGCGACAGTCGACGGTGAACACTCGGCCATCGTCCGTCTACGCAACGAACTTGCCGATGCTGAATATAATCTCAGCGAGACCACCGTGAGGGCGCCCACCAGCGGATTCGTTACCGAGGTCTCACTGCGACCAGGCATGTTTGTCGGCGCAACGACAGCCCGTCCCGTCATGATTTTCGTCAACGACACCCAAAAAGACCGGGCTTTGGCTGCTGCCTTCCAGCAAAACGCACTGCAGCGGGTCAAGGCCGGTGACGAGGCCGAAGTTCTGTTCAAGGGCATCCCCGGCCGGGTCTTCAAGGCCAAGGTCCGCCTGGTGATCGATGCCATTGCGGCCGGGCAGCTTCAAGCCACAGGGGCGCTGCAGGAGATCCGCGGTGCGTTGCCCGGAGACCGCGCCTTGGCGGTCCTCGACATCATCGACGACATGTCCGGCTACCAGGTGCCGCTTGGCTCGGCAGGCGAGGCCGCCATCTACACCGAGCACATCCACGAGCTGTCCTTGTTGCGGAAGATCCTGCTGCGGATGCGAAGCTGGCAGAACTACGCTTTCTTCGAAGCCGAATAGAATTGGTGCTCGCGATGGGCATGAAGTCGTGCACAGACAATCTTTCAAAAATTGCAGGCCTCCGCAGGTGGAGATTGAGGCCGCTTATGGCGTTAAGTGACGGTCAAGGATGAGCATGGGTGCCGTCAAGCTGCCGATTTGGCTCCGTATCGTCGTGGTCGTGGCTCTGGTCCTGCTAGCAGCTGGCGCAAGCTTGTTTGCGTACCGCTGGTACGTCCGGCCGGTGACGCTATCGATCGCGGTCGGCTCGCTGGACGGCGATGCGCCAAAAATCATATCGGCGCTGGCGAGCAGGCTTGTCGTCAATAACGCGCCGGTGCGGCTCAAGGTGGTGGAGACCACCGGACCGATCGAATCCGCGGCGGCATTCTCCTCGGGCAAGACGGACCTTGCCGTCGTTCGCGGCGATGTTGGTGACTTGTCGCAGGCGCAGGCCATCGTCGTTCTGGCCCAGGCCGTGGCGGTGCTCGTTGCGCCTCCAGGCTCTGCCATCACGGACATGGCCGGCCTGAAACGCTCGACGGTGGGGGTGGTCGGTAGCGACACCAATCAGAAGCTCGTCGACGTGTTGAGAAGGACGTATGACCTTGACCGCGCCAACGTTGCATTCAAGGGCGTTACGCTCGATCAGGTCCGCCGGGCGCTCGAAACCAAGGAGATACGTGCCGTCCTGTTCGTGATGCCGCTGAGCGACAAATACCTGTCGCTGGTGCGCGGGCTGTTCCCTCAGAACGCCAAGACCGCCCCGGTTCTGATTCCGATCGAGAGCGCAGGAGCGATTGCCGAAAAGGAACGTGCTTACGAGAGCTTCGACATCCCCAAGGGCACGTTGCGCGGATCGCCTCCCGTTCCCGAAGATGACGTGACCACGCTCCAGACGGCCTTCTACCTCGTCGGCAAGAAGAGTCTCGACAACGATATGATTGCGGGTTTCACGCAAGCCATCACGACGGCTCGCAGGGACCTTCTGGCTGAATTGCCGATTCTGGCGCAGTTCAAGGCGCCCGATACCGATGCCGGCGCATTTCTTCCCGTTCATGCAGGCGCAGCGGAGTTCTACAACGGCAATCAGCTCACGTTCCTGGACAAGTGGAGCAACGCCATCTTCCTGGCACCGATGGCGCTTGGCGCGCTCGTCACGGTTCTCGCCGCGGCCTGGCGGTTTCTCCGATCCGGGGAGTTGAAGCCGAGGGAGCCGGCGCTCGATACGCTCTATGGATTGGGGCAACGGATAAGGCACGCTGGAAGTGCCTCCGAATTGCTGGAGATCGAAACTCAGATCGACGACGTCTTGCGCGCGCAACGCGCCAGGACGGACGACGACGAACAAGCCCTGGATGCTGCAACCCTGAATGTTGCGGCCCATCGTCTCGAGAATCTGATTCATGATCGCCGGGCGGCGCTTGCTGCCGCCGGTTCGGAGGCGGCGCACAAAACAGTGCCGTGATGCGTCCGGGATTTGAGGGGCGGGGCTTGCCAACCGTCCGTCGTCAGGCAGCCATGCCGCGAGCTATTGCCCAGCCCGTGAGTATATGATCGAATGCCTCGATGGACGCAACCAGGCCCGACCTGATCATCTTCGACTGCGATGGCGTGCTCGTCGACAGCGAGCTCTTGAGCTGCCGCTGCCTCTCCGAGGTGCTGTCGGAATTCGGGATCGCGCTCAGCGAGCAGCAGGCGCTCGAGCTGTTCCTCGGGCGTAGCACGAAGGCGATCGAGCAGCATTATCGAGATCTGGGACAGGTTGTGCCGGACGGCTTCCTGCCTCGCTTGAAGTCGAGGGTGCTGGCCACCTTCGCAGGCGCATTGCAGCCGATCCCCGGGATCGGCGCGGTGGTATCGGAGTTGAACAGGCCGTTTTGCGTCGCCTCGTCGAGCGACATCGACCGCGTCTCGCTTTCGCTCGATGTCACCGGCCTCAAGCCGCATTTCGGCGACCGGCTCTACACGGCGCAGATGGTGAGACACGGCAAGCCGGCGCCCGACCTCTTCCTCTATGCCGCTGAAAAGATGCGCACCGATCCGGCACGCACGCTCGTGATCGAGGATAGCGTCAGCGGCGTGCAGGCGGCCAAGGCCGCCGGTATGACGGTTTGGGGATTTGTCGGCGGCAGCCATTATCGCGCCCGCGACGGCCGCGCTATATTGGCCGCCGCCGGAGCCGATCGGGTCTTCGCGCAGATGACCGATTTCTGGAAGGACGCGTGACGCCGGCCATGGCGATGGAGAACGAAAAATCCAGGCTCGACGATGCCGCGCGCGCCGGCTGGCTCTACTTCATTGCCGGTCACACGCAGGACGAGATCGCCAAAATGCTCCAGGTTTCGCGTGCCTCGGCGCAGCGACTGGTCTCGCTGTGCCTCGCCGAACGCCTGATCACCTTTCGCCTCGAGCATCCCATTGCCGCCTGCATGGAACTGGCGGCGCGGCTGAAGCAGCGTTTTGAGCTTGCCCATTGCGAGGTCGTGCCGGCCGATCCCGCAGCGCCGCAGGCAACCGCTGGAATTGCCGAGCGTTGCGCCAATCTCCTGGACTCGACGCTGCGTTCCGAGACGCCGGTCATCGTCGCGCTCGGGACGGGGCGCGCGGTGCGAGCGGCGGTCGAGCGCGTCACCCCGATCGAGCGGCCGAATCACCAGATCGTCTCGCTGGTCGGCAACATCTCGGCCGACGGTTCGGCGAGCTTCTACGACACCGTCGGGCGCTTGGCCGACCGTACCGGGGCGCGACACTATCCGATGCCGCTGCCGTTCCTGATGTCCTCGGAGGACGAGCGCAACAAGATGGGTCGGATCGAGCCGATCGCGAAGGTGAAGGCGATCGCGACCAAGGCCGACCTGCGGCTCGTCGGCATCGGCCAGATGGACCAGAAGGCGCAGGTCCACGTCGACGGCTTCGTCACCCGCGACGAGTTGTTCGAGATGATGCGGCTCGGGGCCATCGGCGAGATCACCGGCTGGGCCTATGATGCCAAGGGCCGCCTGCTCAAGGGCGGTACCAACAAGCGCCTCACCAGTATCCCGCCCGAAGTGCCGGTCAAGACCACGACGATCGGGGCGGCGGTCGGCGCCGCGAAAGTGCCGGCGATCGCGGCCGCGCTGAATGGACACCTGATCAACGGCTTGATCACGGATGAGGCGACCGCGCGCGCGATCCTCGAACGCTGAACTCCGCGGCCGCAGCGCATCTCCACCAGCATCTCTCTTGCACTGCACCACCCTGAATTGAGGGGAGGGCGCACGCGCCTGCTTGACAAAGCTCCGGCCTTGAGTTGAACATACGCCCAACGCGTGGGCATATGCTCAAAACGCGAGTATAGGGAGGTCACCGTGAAAAAAGTCCTAGGCGCCGTCTGCGGCGTGTCTGCACTGCTGTTTTCCGTCCCCTCGATGGCCGAAACGACCCTGACGATCGCCACCGTCAACAACAGTGACATGATCCGCATGCAGGGACTGACCAGCGAATTCACCGCGAAGAACCCCGATATCAACGTGAAGTGGGTGACGCTCGAGGAGAACGTGCTGCGCCAGCGCGTCACCACCGACATCGCCACCAAGGGCGGGCAGTTCGACGTCCTCACCATCGGCACCTACGAGGTTCCGATCTGGGCCAAGAAGGGCTGGCTGGTGCCGCTCGCCAATCTCGGCGCCGACTACGACGTCGCCGACCTCTTGCCGAAAATCAAGGACGCGGTCTCCGTCGACGGCAAGCTCTACGCCGCGCCGTTCTACGGCGAGAGCTCGATGGTGATGTACCGCACCGATCTGTTCGAGAAGGCCGGCCTGAAGATGCCGGAGAGCCCGACCTGGGATTTCGTGATCGATGCGGCCAAGAAGCTCACCGACAAGAATGCCGGCGTGTACGGCATCTGCCTGCGCGGCAAGGCCGGCTGGGGCGAGAACATGGCATTCCTCACCGCCATGTCCAACTCCTACGGCGCGCGCTGGTTCGACGAGAAGTGGGAGCCGCAGTTCAACTCGCCGGAATGGAAGACGACGCTGACGACCTATGTCAATCTCATGAAGGAAGCCGGCCCTCCCGGCGCGAGCTCGAACGGCTTCAACGAGAACCTGGCGCTGTTCAACGCCGGCAAGTGCGCGATGTGGATCGACGCGACGGTTGCGGCATCCATGGTCTCCAATCCAAAGGAATCGAAGGTCGCCGACAAGGTCGGCTTTGCGCTGGCGCCGAACACCGGGCTCGGCAAGAACGCAAACTGGCTGTGGGCCTGGAGTCTCGCAATCCCCGCTGGTTCGAAGAAGACGGACGCGGCCGAGAAGTTCATCGCCTGGGCGACGAGCAAGGACTACACCAAGCTCGTGGCCTCCAAGGAGGGGTGGGCCAACGTGCCGCCGGGCACGCGGACCTCGCTCTACCAGAACCCTGAGTATCTGAAGGTCGCGCCGTTCGCGAAGCTGACGCTCGCCTCGATCGACGCGGCGGACCCGAACAAGCCGACCGTGAAGCCCGTGCCTTATGTCGGCGTGCAATATGCCGCGATCCCCGAGTTCCAGGGCCTCGGCACGCAGGTAGGGCAGCAATTCTCAGCCGCACTTTCTGGATCGACCACAGTCGATGCCGCGCTTTCAGCGGCCCAATCCTCGACCGAGCGCGAAATGAAGCGCGCCGGCTATATCAAGTAGGACCAAGGCTCACCCTCCTGAGAGCCTAAACTGCGGCCATCCGCCAGACGGGATGGATGGCCGCCTTCTTCCCCGAAGAGGAGAAGAGAGCATGGCAACCAAGCAGACGCAGTATCTTGCGCGGTCGCTCCTGGCCCCGGCCGTCGGGCTGCTGTTCATCTGGATGATCGTCCCGCTCGCGCTGACGCTCTATTTCTCGACGCTGCACTACAGCCTGCTCGATCCCGGCTCCGAAGCGTTCGTCGGTCTGGAAAACTTCCGCTACTTTCTCACCGATCCGGCCTTTCTCGCCTCGCTCCAGAACACGCTGGTGCTGGTCGGCTCGGTGCTGCTGCTGACTATTCTGCTCGGCATTCCCCTGGCGCTCCTGCTCGACCAACCCGTGATTGGCCGCAACATCGTGCGGCTGATGGTGATCGCACCGTTCTTCGTGATGCCGACGGTGAGCGCGCTGGTCTGGAAGAACCTGTTGATGCATCCAGTTTCCGGGCTGTTTGCCTGGCTTGCAAAATTGTTCGGGCTGACGCCGATCGACTGGTTCAACGACGTGCCGATGTTCGCCATCATTCTGATCGTCGCGTGGCAATGGCTGCCGTTCGCGACCCTCATCCTCCTGACCGCGCTGCAATCGCTCGACGAGGAGCAGAAAGAGGCCGCCGAGATGGACGGCGCGAGCGGGGTTTCGACGTTCATCTACATCACGCTGCCGCATCTGGCACGTCCGATCACCGTGGTGGTCCTGATCGAGACCATCTTCCTGCTCACGGTGTTTGCGGAGATCTTCGTCACCACCGGCGGCGGACCGGGCCTGCAAACCACCAACATCGCCTTCCTGATCTATTCGCAGGCGCTGATCCAGTTCGACGTCGGCAGCGCGTCCGCGGGCGGCCTCGTCGCGGTGGTGATCGCGAACATCGTCGCCTTCTTCCTCGTCCGCATCGTCGGCCGCAATCTGGAGGCTTGAGACCATGGCACGGATCGCAACGACGCAGCGGGTCGCGGTCTCGACGGCAGCCGCCTGGCTTTGCGGTTTCCTGATCTTCTTCCCGATCCTCTGGATGGTCCTCGCCAGCTTCAAGACCGAGCTGGAGGCCTTCGCCATTCCGCCTTCATTCCTGTTCTTCCACTGGACTCTCGAAAATTACGTGACGGTGCAGGAGCGCAGCGACTACCTCCACCATGCGCTGAACTCGATCATCATCGCCGGGGGCTCGACGCTGATCGCGCTGTTGATCGCCATTCCTGCCGCGTGGTCGATGGCGTTCTCGCCCACAAAGCGCACCAAGGACATCCTGCTCTGGATGCTTTCGACCAAGATGATGCCGCCGGTCGGCGTGCTCGTGCCGATTTACCTGATCTTCAAGAACGTCGGCCTGCTCGATTCGCGCATCGGCCTCATCTTCATCCTGTGCCTCGGCAATCTGCCGATCGTGATCTGGATGCTCTTCACCTATTTCAAGGAGATTCCGCGCGACATCCTGGAAGCGGCGCGCATGGACGGCGCCACGGTCGGCCGCGAGCTCGTCTATGTCCTGACGCCGATGGCAATCCCCGGCCTGGCGTCGACCTTGCTGCTCAACCTGATCCTCGCCTGGAACGAGGCGTTCTGGACGCTCAACCTGTCGACATCAGAGGCTGCGCCGCTGACGGTGTTCATCGCGTCCTATTCGAGTCCCGAAGGATTGTTTTGGGCAAAATTGTCGGCAGCCTCCACGCTGGCAATCGCTCCTATTCTCGTCCTCGGTTGGTTCAGCCAGAAGCAGCTCGTCCGCGGGCTCACCTTTGGCGCGGTCAAGTAGCGAAAGGGCTGTCGCATCATGGGTCAAATCACACTTCAAGGCGTGCAGAAAGCCTTCGGGCCCGTGCACATTATCAAGGGCGCCGATCTCGATATTGCGGACGGCTCCTTCGTGGTGTTCGTCGGTCCGTCCGGCTGCGGCAAGACCACGCTCTTGCGGTTGATCGCCGGGCTCGAAGACGTGACGGATGGACGGATCCTGATCGACGGCAAGAACGTGGTCGCCGTTCCGCCCGCCAAGCGCGGCCTGTCCATGGTGTTCCAATCCTACGCGCTGTACCCTCATATGAGCGTGCGCGGCAATATCGGCTTTGGGCTCAAGATGGCGGGCCTCGCAAAGGACGAGATCGACCGCAAGGTCGAGGCGGCGGCCGCGACCCTCAACCTCACGCCCTATCTCGAGCGCAAGCCGCGCGAGCTGTCCGGCGGCCAGCGCCAGCGCGTGGCGATCGGCCGCGCGATCGTCCGCGAACCCAAGGCGTTCCTGTTCGACGAGCCGCTGTCGAACCTTGACGCCGCGCTGCGGGTGCAGATGCGGATCGAGGTGACGCGCCTCCAGAAGCAGCTCGGCACCACCGCGATCTACGTCACCCATGACCAGGTCGAGGCCATGACGATGGCCGACAAGATCGTCGTGCTCAATGGCGGCAAGATCGAGCAATACGGCTCACCGCTCGAGCTCTATGAAAAGCCCGCCAACCTGTTCGTCGCGGGCTTCATCGGCTCGCCCAAGATGAATTTCGTCACCGGCGAGCCCGCTCTTCAGCGCGGTGCGATCACGATCGGCGTGCGGCCCGAGCATTTGAAGATCGAGCGCGATGGTGGAGGCGGCTGGCCGGGCACGATTGCGGTCGCCGAGCATCTGGGCAGCGACACTTTTCTTTATGTCGACGCCGGCCAGCTCGGCATGCTGACTGCACGCTATATCGGCGAGTTGAGCCTGCATGCCGGCGACCGTGTGTCGCTGGTGCCCGAACCTGCGCGCATTCACCGCTTCAACGAGGGCGGCAACGCGATCCGGGGCTGACAAGCTGGGCGAACAAGAAACGGGAAAAGCAACATGTACCTGGAAAAATTCAAGCTGAACGGCAAGAGCGCGATCATCACCGGCGGCGGGCAGGGAATCGGGCTCGCCTGTGCCGAGGCGCTGGCGGAGGCCGGCGCCAAGGTGATCATCGCCGACCGCGACGGCAAGGTTGCCCAGGCCGCCCAGGCTGGCCTCAAGGCCAAGGGCTACGATACCGAGACCGTCGTCATGGATGTGACCGACACCAGGCGCGTCGCCGACGTCGCGAACGAACTCGTCGCCCGTCACGGCAAGGTCGATATTCTCGTCAACAATGCCGGCATTGCCCGCAGCGAGACGCCGGCGGAGACCGTGACGGACGAGCACTGGCTCAACGTCATCGACGTCAATCTCAATGGGACGTTCTGGTGTTGCCGCGAATTCGGCAAGCACATGCTGAAGGCGAAAGCGGGAACCATCGTCAACGTCGGCTCGATGTCGGGCTTCATCGTCAACAAGCCGCAGGAGCAATCCTTTTACAACGCCTCCAAGGCCGCGGTGCACCATCTAACCAAGTCGCTGGCCGCGGAATGGGGCGCGCGTGGCATCCGCGTCAACGCTGTCGCCCCGACCTATATCGAAACGCCGCTGAACGCCTTCGTGAAGAGCAATCCAAAAATGTACGACGCCTGGATTGGTGGAACTCCGATGGCGCGGATGGGACAGGTCGAGGAGATCGCCTCGGTCGTGCTGTTCCTGAGCTCCGAGGCCGCGAGCCTGATGACGGGCAGCATCGTGCTAGTGGATGGCGGTTACACTTGCTGGTAGGCTCCTCGTCAAAATTGACGGGAGCGACAATGCCGCAGGCGTATATCGGTGTCGATGTCGGGACGACCAGCACGCGGGCAGGGGTTTTCGACGAGGCGGGTAATCTGCTGGCGACTGCGCGGCATCCGATTCGGATCTGGCACGAGGCCGGCGATATCGTCGAGCAGTCGTCGTCGGACATCTGGGACGCTTGCGCGAAATCCGTCCGCGCAGCCATGGCTGAGGCGGGGATTGCGCCTGATACCGTGCGAGGCATCGGGTTCGATGCCACCTGCTCGCTGGTGGTGCTCGGCGAGGACGGCGAGCCGGTCACGGTCAGCGCCTCCGGCGACAGCCAGCGCAACGTCATCGTCTGGATGGATCATCGCGCCACGACCGAGGCGCGTCTGATCAATGAGACGCAGGACGATGTGCTGCGCTACGTCGGCGGCTCGATCTCGCCCGAGATGGAGATGCCGAAGCTCTTGTGGCTGAAGCGACATCTGCGCCAGAGTTTTGAGGCCGCCGGCCATTTCTTCGACCTTGCGGACTATCTGACGTGGCGCGCGACCGGATCGCTTCAGCGCTCGACCTGCACGGTGACCTGCAAATGGAACTATCTGGCGCATGATGGCGGCGGCTGGAGCGCGCCGTTCTTTCAGCGCATAGGACTGTCGGACTTCGTTGCCGAAAAATATGCCCGGATCGGCACCGAGATCGTCGCGCCCGGCACGCGGCTCGGCGCCGGCCTGACGCGGGCGGCGGCGGCCGATCTGGGGTTGAGTGCAGGCACGCCGGTCGGCGCATCGCTGATCGATGCCCATGCCGGCGGCATCGGCGCAATCGGCGGACGCGACAGCTCGGGCGGCACCGCAGACGTCTGCGACCGCCTCGCCTACATCATGGGGACATCCGCCTGCATCATGGCGACGACCAGGGAACCATGCTTCGTTCCCGGCGTGTGGGGACCCTATTACTCCGGCATGGTGCCGAACTTCTGGTTGAACGAGGGTGGGCAGTCGGCAGCGGGAGCCGCGATCGACCATCTTTTGCGGTCGCATGCGGGATATGCCGAGGCGAGCACGGCTGCACGCAAGGACGGGCTCGATATCATCGACTTTCTGGAAAAGCGCATCATCGCGCGCGCGGGCGATGTGAGCCGTGCCGCGCTGCTGGCGCGCGACATTCACGTTCTGCCGGAGTTCATCGGCAACCGCTCGCCTTACGCCGATCCCGATACGCGCGCGGTGATTGCGGGCCTCGACCTCGACACCGACATCGGCGCGATGGAGCGCCTGTTCGTCGCCGGCCTCTGCGGTCTTGCCTATGGACTTGCCGAGGTGATCGAGGCCTTTGCCGCGCAGGGTGTTCACTCCAGCATCATGATCATGGGAGGCGGGGCGAGCCGCAGCCCGCTGGTGCGGCAGATCATGGCGGATACCACGGGCCTGACCGTTGCGCTGCCGCAGACCAGGGAGCCAGTGCTGCTCGGTGCCGCGATGCTCGGTGCCGTCGCCGGCGGCGCCTTTGCCTCGATCGGCGAGACCATGGCAAAAATGTCCGCGCTCGGCCGCCTCACCGAGCCGACGGCGCCGGGCATGGCCGAGTTTCACGGCCGCAAGCGGAAGGCCTATAAGATGCTGCGGGATTTCGATCGCGGCAGCCGCGAAGCGATGGCCGGCTTCGAGCTGACGCTGCCGGGATAAGGGCAAGATAGGGTAGGGGTGATGCTGCTCAGTTGTGGCGATGCGCTGATCGATTTCGTGCCAACGCACGCAGCCGACGGCCGCGAGGCCGTGATGCCCGCGGTCGGCGGCTCCTGTCTCAACGTCGCGATCGGCATGGCGCGGCTGGGCGCGCCGACCGGTTTCGTCGGCGGCCTCTCGAACGACATGTTCGGGCAGATGATCGCGGCCCATGCCGAAGCCTCAGACGTCGAGCTCCGCTACGCCACGCGCAGCGATCACCAGACCACGCTCGCTTTCGTGCGCATCGTAGCCGGCGAGTCGCATTATGCCTTCTACGACGCCGAAACCGCGACGCGGAACTGGACCTATCGGCGCGGGGCTATCCCCTTCGAGACCATCGAAGCGGTGCATGTCGGCTCCACCACGCTGGTCAACGACACCGGTGCGGCCGAGACGAAGGCGCTGATCGCAGACGCCAGAGCGTCCTCGACGATCTCGTTCGATCCGAACTGCCGGCCCAACCTCGTCAAGGACAAGCCGTCCTACGTTGCGCGCATGGGCGAGTTCGCGGCGAGCGCCGATATCGTCCGCATGTCCGACGTCGACTTCACCTATCTCTACGGTGACGAGCCATACCAGCAGAAGGCCGATGCGTTGCTTGGGCAAGGCGCGAGCCTCGTCGTCATCACCCGCGGCATCGACGGCGCCGTCGCCTGGCACAAGACGGCGGGTAAGATCGAGGTCGCCGCCCCCAAAGTGACGGTTGCCGACACGATCGGCGCCGGCGACAGCTTTCAGGCGGCACTGCTCTTCGCCCTTTACAAGCAGGAGCGCCTTCGACGGCAGCTGCTCGAGGACATCGGTGCCGATGATCTGCGCCGCGCGCTGTCCTTCGCGGCCAATTGTGCCGGCTTCACCTGCACCCGCCCCGGCGCCGATCCGCCGCGCCTGAGCGAGATCAACTGGCGCTGGTAGCGCACCCGCGCTGGCATTCAAGAATGTCCCACGGGACTGCGGCCATGCGCGGGCGGAAATGGACAGCGCCGCTTGAGGCTGCCAAGTTCGTGGCAACACCACGCGAGCCCGTCCCGACATGAGCGAAGACCTCTGTTTTCTATCGGCCGTTGAACTGCGCGGACGCATCAGCCGTAAGGAGATATCTCCCGTCGAGGTCACGCGCGCGGTGCTCGCCCGTGCCGAAGCTTTGCAGCCGACATTGAACTGTTTCATCACGCTATGCGCCGACGAAGCGCTGGTCCAGGCGCGCGAGGCAGAGCGCAAGGTGATGGCGAATGAGCCGCTCGGGCTGCTTCACGGCATTCCGGTTACCATCAAGGACATCGTCAACACCAAGGGCGTGAAAACCACCTTCGGCGCCGTTCCCTACAAGGACAATGTGCCGGAGGAGGACGCCGTGGCGGTGGCGCGGCTGCGCGCCCATGGTGCGATCCTGATCGGCAAGACCACGACGCCGGAATTCGGCTCGAAATGCCTGACCGACTCGCCGCTGTTCGGCCGCACCCGCAACGCCTGGAGTGCGGAGCGCTCCTCCGGCGGCTCCAGCGGCGGAGCCGCGGCGGCGGTTGCGAGCGGCATCGCGCCGCTGGCGATCGCAACCGATGGCGGGGGTTCCACCCGGATCCCCGCAGCCTGCAACGGCGTCGTCGGACTGAAGCAGAGCAACGGCGTGATCCCGCACAGCCAGGCGCAGGATGCTTTCGGCAACCAGACCTATGTCACGCCGACCACGCGGACAGTCGCGGATACCGCGCTGATGATGCAGGCGATGGCCGGGGAGGATGCCTGCGATCCCTGGTCGATCGGCCTTCCCGCGCCTGATTTCGTTGGCAGCGCCGTGCCGCGCGGCGATCTGCGCGGACAGAAGATCATGTACTGCCTGTCGCCGCCCGGGCGTCCGGTCTCGGCTGATGTCGCCAGTGCCTTCAAGGAAAGCCTCGATCGGCTCGCAGGCCTCGGCGCGGAGCTGGAAGAATTTTCGGGCGAGGGGTTTGACATCGAGCCGATCTGGCGCGCGATCAACCACACCGTCTGGCGGACGCGCTTCTCCAAGCTCGCGGCTGACCACAAGGACGAGCTGAGCGAGGCGTTCCTCAAGCAGCTCGCGCTCGCCACGAAGGTGAGCGGCGTCGACTACCAGGAGGCGATGTTCGCACGGACGGCGTTATTCCGCCGCGTGCAATCGCTGCTCGCGCGCGGCCATCTGCTGGCAATGCCGACCCTGACCCGGACGGCATTGCCGATCGATCAGGATCTGTTCGGTACCATCGAGATTGACGGCAACAGTTTTGACAGCGTCCGGCCGCACTGGTTCCCCTGGACCATGCTGTTCAACATGACCGGCCACCCCGCGATCAGCCTGCCATGCGGCTTCGGCCGGGACGGGCTGCCGATCGGTCTTCAACTCGTCGGTCGCTTCCGCGACGATGCCGGGCTGTTGCGTGTGAGCGCGATGTTCGAAACCTCGCACGATCTCTCGTGCCGCCGTCCCGGCTGAGATGAGATACATGCACCAAGGCACTTGCACCAAGGCACTTGCGTCGGGCGCCCGGACATGTTGATCGTGCCCAGGGACGTCTTGAATTCCTGAGCCTGAACCCGAGAGCGCATGAGCGTATTTGTCCTAAGGCGGCTTGTGACCTTGCTGGCGACGCTGGTCGGTGCGTCCCTGATCATTTTCCTGGTCCTGGATGCGCTTCCGGGCAACGCCGCGCAGATGCTCATGGGCGCCGATGCTTCGCCGGATGCGGTGCGGGCCCTGACCATCAAGCTCGGCCTCGATCAACCGCTGACCGTGCGCTACCTGCAATGGATCAAGGGCATGGCGGTGGGCGACCTCGGCAACAGCTATGTCTACGGCACGCCCGTCGCCGGTCTCATCGCCGAGCGGCTCTGGTTGACCATTCCGCTGGCGATCATGTCCATGCTGATCACGGTCACGCTCGCGCTCGCCGCCGGCATCTACACGGCCGCCAATCACAACAGGCTCGGCGATGTCGGCGTGATGTCGCTGACCCAGGTCGGCATCGCGCTGCCGAACTTCTGGTTCGCGATTCTGCTGATCCTGCTGTTCTCGGTGAAACTGCAATGGCTCTCGGCCGGCGGCTTTGCCGGCTGGGACGACGGCATCTGGCCCGGCGTCAAGTCGCTGCTGCTGCCGGCCATCTCGCTCGCCGTGGTGCAGGCCGCGATCCTGGCCCGCGTCACGCGCTCGGCGGTGCTGGAGGTGCTGCGCGAAGATTTCGTCCGCACTGCGCGCGCCAAGGGGCTGGGCAAGCGCGAGGTGCTGTGGAGCCACGTGCTGCGCAACGCGATGATCCCGGTGATGACCGTGATGGGTCTGCAATTCGCAAATCTCCTGGCCGGCACCATCGTGATCGAGAACGTCTTTTATCTGCCCGGCCTCGGCCGGTTGATCTTCCAGTCGATCGCCAATCGCGACCTGATCGTTGTGCGCAACTGCGTGATGCTGCTTGCGGCCATGGTCGTCATCGTCAATTTCATGGTCGATGTGCTCTATGCCTTCATCGATCCCCGTATCAAGGTCCACGACCTGTGAGTGATCCCCTGACTGCTGCCGTCGGCCTGCCGACGACTTCAGCGCCGTCGCGGCCCGCGGCCGGATTCTGGCGCCGCGCGCTGCGTCATCGCAGCTTCGTGCTGGGCGGCGTGCTGGTTCTTCTGGTGATCGGCTCGGCGCTGCTGTCGCTGGTGTGGACGCCGTGGTCGGCTTACGACATCGACATCGCCTCGAAGCTCAAGCCGCCGTCGTTCTCGCACTGGCTCGGCACCGACTCCTTCGGCCGCGATATCGTCTCCCTGCTGCTGGTCGGGGCGCGCTCGACCATCCTGGTCGGCATCATCGCGGTCGGCATCGGGCTGACGTTCGGTGTCTGCCTCGGACTGATCGCCGCCGCGCGCAAGGGCTGGACGGAAGAGCTCATCATGCGCATGAGCGATTTCACCTTCGCCTTTCCGGCCGTGCTGTCGGCAATCATGCTCGCTGCGGTGGTCGGTCCCGGCATGCTGACCTCCATCACCGCGATCGGCATCTTCCAGATCCCGATCTTTGTCCGCGTTACCCGCGGCTCGGCCAACGCGATCTGGGCGCGCGAGTTCGTGCTGGCTGCACGCGCATCGGGGAAGGGGGCTTTTCGCATCACCATCGAGCACGTACTGCCGAACATCCTGTCGATCCTGATCGTGCAGGCGACGATCCAGTTCGCGCTCGCGATCCTGGCCGAGGCCGCGCTGTCCTATCTCGGGCTCGGCACGCAGCCGCCGCAGCCGTCCTGGGGCCGCATGCTCAACGACGCTCAGACGCTGCTATTTCAGTCGCCGATGCTTGCGGTCTATCCGGGTGCGGCGATCGCGGTCGCCGTTCTCGGCCTCAATCTTCTCGGCGACGGATTGCGCGATCTGCTCGATCCCCGTCTGGCGCGGGAGCGGTGACGATGGGCAATCCCGCAAACGCGCTGCTGATCGACGTCGACAATCTCGGCGTCCGTCTCAACACCAGCCGTGGCCCGGCGCAGGCCGTTCGCGGCATCAGCTTTTCCCTGAGGCGCGGCGAGACGCTGGGCCTGGTCGGCGAATCCGGCTGCGGCAAGTCGGTCACCGCGCTCGCGCTGATGGGCCTGTTGCCCGATAGCGCCGTCGTCGGCGGCAGCGTTCGCCTCGATGGTCGCGAGCTCGTAAGACTGTCCGATGCGGATTACTGCAAGCTGCGGGGCAACCGCATCAGCATGATCTTCCAGGAGCCGATGACCGCGCTCAATCCGATGCACACGATCGGGCATCAGGTCGCTGAGCCGCTCCGGCGCCACAAGAATTATTCTGCGGCGCAGGCGCGCGCCGAGGCGATTGCCTTGCTCGATCGCGTCGGACTCCCGGACGCGGCAAAGCGCGTCGATGCCTATCCGCACCAGTTCTCCGGCGGCCAGCGCCAGCGCGTCACCATCGCAATGGCGCTCGCCTGCGAGCCGGACCTGTTGATCGCGGACGAGCCGACCACGGCGCTCGACGTCACCATCCAGGGGCAGATCCTCGACCTCATCGCCGATCTCGTCGAAGAGCGCGGCATGTCGATGATCCTGATCTCGCACGATCTCGGCGTCATCGCCGAGAACGTCGAGCGCATGATGGTGATGTATGGCGGCACCGTTGTCGAGAGCGGGCCGACCGACGAGGTGTTCAGACGCATGGGTCATCCCTATACGCAAGGCTTGTTCCGGGCTCGGCCGCAGCTCGGCGCGCGGAAGGGGACACGGCTGAAGACCATCACCGGCACGGTGCCGGAGCTCGCGGATCTGCCGTCCGGCTGTACGTTTGCCGATCGTTGCCCGCTGGTGATCGATGGTTGTCGTGCCGCGCTTCCGCCGATGGTGGAGGTCGGGCCGGGCCATGGCGTCCGCTGCATCAGGACGGATGTGTCGATGGCTGATCGCGTTGGGACGGTGTCCGCATGACCGCCACCTCGCAACCGCTTCTCGACGTGAACGACCTCGTGCAGCGCTATACGCTGCCGCGCGAAAGCCTGTTTCGTCCGCCGGGTCAGGTGCTGGCGCTCAACGGCGTGAGCGTACGGATCGAGGCGGGGAAGAGCCTGGGCGTGGTCGGCGAATCCGGCTCGGGCAAGTCGACCTTTGCCCGCGTGGTGATGGCGCTGGAGCGGCCGACATCGGGGCGGGTCGAGCTGCTCGGCCGCGACCTCAATCAATTGCCCGCAGATGAACTCCGCCGCGCGCGGCGCGATTTTCAGATGGTGTTCCAGGATCCGTACGGATCGCTCGATCCGCGCCAGACCATCGCGCGGATCGTCGCCGAACCGCTCACGGCGCTGGAGCGGACCGATCGCGCGACGCTGCGCGCGCGAGTCTCTGCGGTGCTGAGGCAGGTCGGCCTGCGCGATGCGGACCTGGACAAATATCCGCACGAATTCTCCGGCGGCCAGCGCCAGCGCATCGCGATCGCGCGAGCGCTGATCACCCAACCAAAGCTGATCGTCGCCGACGAACCGGTCTCCGCACTCGACGTCTCCGTGCAGGCGCAGGTCCTGAACCTGATGCAGGACCTCCAGGAACAATTTGGCCTGAGCTACATCCTGATCAGCCACGATCTCGCGGTCGTGGACTATCTCTGCGACGAGGTCGCGGTGATGTATTTGGGTCGGATCGTCGAGCAGGGCAGGCCGGAGGACCTGTTCGAGCATTGCGCCCATCCCTATACGCGCGCGCTGCTGGAGGCGGTGCCGCGCGCTCGCGCCGGGCGTGTGCGCCGCCGCCGCGGCGCGCAGGCGATCGCCTCGCAATCATCGGCTGCGACCGGATGCCCCTACATTTCCCGCTGTCCGCTCGCCGACCAGCATTGCCGCGAAGACGCCCCTGCGCTACGCAAGACCGGAGAGGCGCATCTGGCGGCCTGCCACAAGGCCGAAGAGGTGATGGCGCTGCCGGCTTTGGCCGAACAGGTCGGTTAGCGTCAGGCTGCGGATTGGCATAGATTGAACGGGTCAACGGCCGGGGAGAGAAAATATGTTCAAGAAACTCATCATCGTCGCGGTAGCGGCCGCGTTCGCCGCGGCATCGCTGCCGGCTCTGGCGCAGGGCAAGAAGGACAGCGTCGTCATGGGCATGACGCTGGAGCCGCCGGGGCTCGATCCCACCAACGCAGCCGCGGCGGCGATTGCCGAAGTCACGCTCTACAACATCTTTGAGACCCTGACCAAGATCAACGAGGACGGCTCGACCTCGCCGCTGCTGGCCGAGAGCTGGACCGCGTCGCCCGATCTGAAGACCTATACGTTCAAGCTGCGCAAGGGCGTGAAATTCCAGAATGGCGAGCCGTTCGATTCCGCGGCGGTGAAGTTCTCGTTCGAGCGCAATGCCGCAGCCAACTCGACCAACAAGGACAAGAGCCTGTTCCAGAGCTTCGAGAAGGTCGACGCGCCGGACGCCGACACGGTCGTGGTCGCAATGAAATATTCCGAGCCGAACCTTCCGTTCCTGCTCGGGCAGGCGAGCGCCTCGATCGTCGAGCCGAAGAGCGCGCCGACCAACGTCACCCAGCCGGTCGGCACCGGGCCGTACCAGCTCGGTGCGTGGGTCAAGGGTTCCTCGATCACGCTCAACAAGTGGGCCGACTACCGCAATGCCTCGGCGATCAAGCTCTCCAAGGTCACGATCCGCTTCATCGGTGATCCCGCCGCGCAGATTGCAGCCCTGCTGTCCGGTGACGTCGACGCGTTTCCGCGCGTCACGACTCGCGGCGTCGCTCAGTTCAAGTCCGATCCGCGCTTCACAGTGCTTGTCGGCGGCTCCAAGGCCAAGACCATCGTCGCCATCAACGAGAAGAAGAAGCCGCTCGACGACGTGCGCGTTCGCCGCGCCATACTCGCCGCGATCGATCGTAAGGCGATGATCGACGGCTCGGTCGAAGGTTACGGCACGCCGATCGGCAGCTTCTACACGCCGGGCTCGCTCGGCTATGTCGACACCACCGGCGTCAATCCTTACGACCCCGAGAAGGCGAAGAAGCTGCTGGCTGAAGCCGGCGTTACCACGCCGCTCGAAATCAGCCTGAAGCTGCCGCCCCCGCCTTACGCGCGGCAGGGCGGTGAGATCCTCGCGGCCCAGCTCGCCAAGGTCGGCATCACCGCGAAGATCGAGAACGTCGAATGGGCGCAGTGGCTGTCGCAGGTGTTCGCGCCGAACGGGCCGCACAATTACGACCTGACCATCGTCTCCCATGTCGAGCCCTTCGATCTCGTGAAGCTGACCGAGCCCGACTACTATCTCGGCTACAACAACGAGGCGTTCAACGCGCTCTACAAGCAGATCGTGACGACGCCGGACGAAGCCGGCCGCGCAAAACTGCTCGGCGATGCGCAGCGCATGCTGGCAACCGATGCGGTTGCCGGCTTCCTGTTCCAGCCGCAATGGGTCACCGTCACCAGCAAGAAGCTGAAGGGCGTCTGGAAGGAAGTCCCGCAGTTCGAGAACGATTTCTCGGCCTGGTCGTGGGAGTAGCGCTCGCACGCCGACGTTGATGGGATCTTCATGGCCGGGCTTGTCCCGGCCATTTCATTTGGTGCTCCGTGCTCGGTCTCATCTATTGAGACGATGCACGTTGTTTCCGTATTTTTACGGTGCCTGTGTTTCCCGCGAGCAAATCGCGGGAAACATAATTTAACGTTTCGCCTCTACTTCTCATTTTGTCGTTCTGGCGTCTGATTGCGTCGAAGCTTTTTTCGGTGTCGCGAATGACACCCTTTTTGGGGACATTGCATGCCGGTGCGCGGCTCCTATCGCTCGATCGCCTTCCTTGCGACGATCGCCTCGGCTGGTCTCGGCATCCTCGGCTTCAGCACGATCGGTTTTGGCGCGGCTGTCGTCGGCGAAAGCCGGAAGGTCGAGATCACGCAGAAGGCGCCGGGCGGACTCGATGCACTGAAGGCGCAGTACCGCCGGCCGACGACGATTCCGTTTCCCAAGGACAACCCGTATACGCCCGAGAAGGCCGCGCTCGGCAAGAAACTCTATTTCGACACCCGCCTGTCGGTGAGCTCAGCGCAGTCCTGCGCGAGCTGCCACAGTCCCGGCTTCGGCTGGGGCGACGGGCTCGCCGTCGGTATCGGTCACGGCATGGCGAAGCTCGGCCGCCATTCGCCGACCATCGTCAACGCGGCCTGGAGCGCGATCTTCATGTGGGACGGGCGTCTCCCGACGCTCGAGGAGCAGGCGCTCGGCCCGATCCAATCGCCGGGCGAGATGAACATGAAGCTCGACGATCTGTTGGCGCGCCTTTCGAGCATTCCCGAATACAAGCCGTTGTTCGACGCGGCTTTTCCCGGCGACGGCATGAAGGCGAAGACACTGGCGCAGGCCATCGCCACTTATGAGCGCACTGTCGTTTCGGAGCGCGCGCCGTTCGACGCCTGGATCGACGGCGACGAGAAGGCAATCTCGGAAGACGCCAAGCGCGGGTTCGCCGTGTTCAACGGCAAGGCGCAATGTGCCGCCTGCCACGAGGGCTGGAACTTCACCAACGAAGGTTTTCAGGACATTGGTCTGCCGAGCAAGGATGTCGGTCGCGGCGAATATCTGCCCGGTGTCATCAAGATGCAGCATGCCTTCAAGACGCCGGGTTTGCGCGAGATCGGCCGCCGCAGCCCTTATATGCATGACGGCTCGCTCGCAACCCTCGAGCAGGTGATCGACCACTACGACCATGCCGGCGTCGATCGTCCCAGCCGATCGGACCTGATGCGGCCGCTCGGACTGACGGCGCAGGAAAAGACCGATCTCGTCGCCTTCCTCAAGACATTGACCAGCGAAATCAGCCCAACGGCCGTGCCGGTCCTTCCACGCTAGCAACGATCTTCAAAAGGATATTCCCATGCGCACACTCGCTCTGTTCACCGGCGTCATCATCTGTGGTCTTTCGGTCGGCGCCTACGCTGCGACCGAAGTGATCCACCAGCAGGGCCGCGTCTTCTCGTCTGAAAGCATCTCGGTCAAGAAGGGCGAGGCGATCACGTTTCTCAATGATGATACGGTGCCGCACAACATCATGTCGGCCAGCAAGGGCAACGAGTTCAATCTCGGCTCGCAGGCGCCGGGCACCTCGACCGATGTCTCCTTCAAGGAAGCCGGCGACGTGCAGGTGATTTGCGCGATTCATCCGCGCATGAAGATGATGGTCAAGGTGACGGACTAACAGGCCCGCCGGGCGCCGGAGATTGATGATGTCGATACGCTACAAGATCTTCGGTGCCTTCAGCGTCGTAGTCCTGCTCGCCTGCGCGATCGCTTTCTACGGCATTCGCGCCATCGGCAATTCCGGCGACATGGTCGTCAAGCTCTACGACGGACCGCTGATGGGGATCAACCATGCGCGCTCCGCCCATGCGGCCCTGCACGAGGCGCGCCTCCTGCTCCAGCGCAGCCTGGTTGCCGGCGCCTCCGGCGACATGGTCACGAAATTCGAAAGACTGGTGCGCAGCAGCTTCGAGGATCTCAACGTTGTGCGTGAACGCGCACCTTCGCCGTCCGTTGCAGCGGCGCGCGAGAAGACCGAGAGCCAGCTCAAGGACTGGTCAGGCGCCGCGCTGAAGATCCTCAAACCGTCGCCTGGCGGGGTGACCGAGATTCCGACGAGCTTCCTGCTCACCGAACAGGGCGATCGCCTGATGGCCTCGATCGACGATCTCGTCGAGCTGGTTGCGGCTTATGGCTACGAGTATCGCACCGCGGCGGAAGGGGCAGTAGAACAGGCGCGCACCACGATGCTATCGGTCGCGGTTGGCACGGTGGTGATCGGGCTGATCATCGCGCTCGCATTCTCCTATTCGATGAGCCGGCCGATCTCGGCCGCGGTCCGGGTTGCCGAACGCGTCGCGGCCGGCAATTTCACCGATGAGATCTCTGTGCGTCGCCGCGACGAGCTCGGCCGTCTCCTGAAATCGCTGGCCGTCATGCAGGCCAGCCTCAAGGCTCGCGCCGATGACGATCTCGCGCTGATCGCCGCCAAGGATCAGAGCAGCGCCGAGCAGAGCAACCGCCGGCAGCGCCTGGAAGCCGAAATAGATGCCTTCCGCTCCGCCTTCAGCACGGTGCTGAGCAACACCGACCGCATGACCGGCGAACTGACCGACACCGCGCAAAGCCTCGCCTCTACCGCGCGCACTGCGGGCACGCAGTCGAGCGAGGCGGCGTCGACAGCCAAGGAAACCTCGACCAACGTCCAGACGGTCGCGAGCGCCGCCAGTCAGCTCGGTGAATCCGTGCAAGCAATCACGTCCCAGCTTGCCGATGCGACCACGATCGTCCAGCGCGCCTCCGGCATGGCGGAAGCAGCCAACCAGACCATCGGCCGTTTGGCCGTCGCCGCGCAGCAGATCGACGAGGTGGTCGGCTTCATCCGCACCATTGCCGGGCAGACCAATCTGCTCGCGCTCAACGCCACGATCGAAGCCGCGCGCGCCGGCGAAGCGGGCAGGGGTTTTGCGGTCGTCGCCTCCGAAGTAAAGGCGCTTGCGACCCAGACCGCGAAGGCGACGGAGGATATTTCTTCGCAGATCACCGAGGTGCAATCGGCAACGCGCCATGCCGTCGACAATGTCGGCGCCATCGCGGTGATCATCGGCGACATCGACAGCTTTACCGGCCGCATTGCCGCCGCCGTGAGCCAGCAGAATGCCGCTGCCAGCGAGATCTCCAGAAACATCGGCCAGGCGGCCAACGGCACCGCCGTTGTCGCACGCAGCATCGCCGGAACGGCAGAGGCGACCGACAACGCCAACCGGTCGGCCGACATGGTGCTTGCCACCGCGCACGATCTCTCCAACCAGGCGATGCAATTGCGCTCGTCGGTCGATCGCTTCCTGGCGAACGTGGCTGCGTGAGCGAAAGCTCCGGGCCTTCCCTTTTTGCGCCTCAATTTGAGCGTGTCCTCGCCTTCTTAACGAGAACAGTGGGGAAACATGCAGTTCAAACGAATGTTGGCAGGCGCGGTCGGCGGCCTGATCCTGGCGTCCGCTTCGATCTCTCCAATTTACGCCGCTGCGGGATGCACAGTGGACAAGCTGCAGGGCGCCTATGTCTTTGACGGGCGGGGCACCAATGTGCACTACGGTGTCTTCAATTTCGACGGCAACGGCAAGTTCTCGGGCCAGCAGACCTCGATCCGCCAGACGAAGAGCCCGGCGCGCGAGACGCTTGAGGGTACGTACACGATCAACGCCGATTGCTCCGGCGTCATGATCATGGACGGCCAGCCCGGCGGCACCGCGCATTGGGATATCTTCGTCACGTCCGACGGCAAGAAGGGGCGAATGATCCGCACGGATGCCGGCATTCACGGCGTGCGCACCTTCGAGCAGTGAGCCGAGGCCGCCCTGCTTGGCGGCCCGTTGCTCTCCATTTGCGCGCCAGGCTGAACGGCCGGCCTGGCGCTGCTGCTTTGCGCACGGGTGATGCCTGGGCTATGAAAGGCCTTGCGAAGGGAGTTGCGCATGGCCGATCATCGGAAGGACCTGCGGGTTGCGATCGCGGGGTTGGGCTCGATCGGCACGAAGATCGCCGCCGAGCTCGATCGCGGAATCGAGGGTCTCGTCCTGTCGGCGATCGCCGCACGCGAGCCCGACAGGCATCGCGCATTTCTGAGCAGCCTGCGCCAGTCGCCGGCCCTCCTGCCCATCGAGCAGCTTGGTGAGGCGGCGGACATCGTCGTCGAGTGCGCGCCGAGCCATCTGTTGCGAAGCATCGTTGAGCCGGTGGTGAGACGAGGGAAGACGGCGGTGGTCGTCAGCGTCGGCGCGCTGCTCGACAATTCCGACCTCATCGATCTCGCCAAGGCCAATCACGGACGCATCATCGTGCCGACCGGCGCGCTGATCGGGCTCGACGCGGTCAACGCCGCTGCGGTCGGCACCATTCATTCGGTCAAGATGGTCACGCGCAAGCCGATCGACGGCCTGACGGGCGCGCCGTTCATCGTGCAGAACGGCATCGACATCGAAAATTTGCGCGAGCCGCTCAGATTGTTCGCCGGCACCGCGCGCGAGGCGGCCAAGGGCTTTCCAGCCAATCTCAACGTCGCGGTGGCGCTGTCGCTGGCGGGCATCGGCCCCGATCGCACCATGGTCGAGATCTGGGCCGATCCGACGGTGACGCGCAACCTGCATCGCATCGAGGTGGAGGCGGATTCCGCGCGCTTCTCGATGGCGATCGAGAACATCCCCTCGGAGAACCCGAAGACCGGCATGATCACGGCGTTGTCCGTGATCGCCCTGTTGCGCAAGCAGCGCGCCACGCTAAGCGTGGGTACGTGAGGGCGCTTACGCGCCCGTCACGCGCCAGATGACGTTGCCGACGTCGTCCGCCACCAGCAGCGAGCCGTCAGGCCCGAGCGTGACGCCGACCGGCCGGCCATAGGATTCCTTCTCGTCGGGTGCGAGGAATCCCGAAAGGATGTCTTGCGCAGGACCAGAGGGCTTGCCGTTCTCGAACGGCACGAACACCACCTTGTAGCCGCTCAGCGTCGAGCGGTTCCAGGAGCCGTGCTGGCCGATGACCATGCCGTCGGGGAAGCCGGGCAGGGTGCCGGCCGGCATCCAGCACAGGCCGAGCGAGGCGGTATGTCCGCCGAGCGCGTAGTCCGGCGTGATCGCCTTTGCGACCATCGCCGCATCCTGCGGCACGCGATCGTCGACCGTCTGCCCCCAATAGCAATAGGGCCAGCCGTAGAAGCCGCCATCGCGCACCGAGGTCAAATAGTCGGGCGGCGTCTCGTCGCCGAGCCCGTCGCGCTCGTTGACGACGGTCCACAGCACGCCGCTGTTCGGCTCGAACGCGAGGCCGACCGGATTGCGCAGGCCACCGGCAAAGATGCGGCTCGTGCCGTTCACGAGATCGAGCTCATACACGGCGGCGCGGCCTTCCTCGACCTCCATGCCCATCTCGGCGATGTTGCTGAGTGAACCGACGCCGGCATAGAGCTTCTTGCCGTCAGCGCTCGGGAGCAGGCTGCGCGTCCAGTGTCCGGATGGCTTGAAGGTGACGAGCTCGCGTCCCGAAGCCTTGATGCTTTGGGCGCCCGCGACATAGGGAAACGCCACCACGCCGTCGGTGTTGCCGACATAGAAGGTGTCGCCGATCAACGCCATGCCGAACGGCTGGCTCAGTCCTTCCATGAACGTTCCGCGCTGCTCGGCGACGCCGTCGCCGTCCGCATCGCGCAGCCGCGTGATGCGGTTGGCGCTGACGCCGAGCGCTGCCGCGCGCCGCATCGTGGCCTGCATGGCATAGTGAAACACGCTCCTCGGCGGACCTGCGATCTGCGTTGCTTCGGCGATCAGCACGTCGCCATTCGGCATCACGTTGATCCAGCGCGGATGGTCGAGCTCGCTCGCGAATGCGTTGACCTTTAGTCCGGGCGCGGCGACCGGCTTCTCGCCATCGCGCCAGCCCCGCGCGGTCGGCATCTTCAGCGTCGGAATGGCGCCTTGCGGCTTGGCTTCCGGAATCTGTGGCGCGCCGCCCCAGGCCGGCTTTGGCTGGGTCTCCGACATCCGCCGCCACATTAGCGCAGCTCCGCCGATCAGCGCGACGATGCGCGCGAATACGCTGGAAAAACTCATGAAAATCCCCTGTTGCGCCCGCGGAGCCGATCCGGCCTGCGTGGCTGTCGCGATGGTCCTGCGGCCGCCTTGCTAGGAGCAGGGCAGGCGCAGTGACAGTAGTTATACGATCTTACCGTTTCCAATCGAATCGCCGAGATTGCATAGCGCTCCCTTGTCAGGGCGCTTCCTCCCTTAAAAATCCTGCCCGCCCTGGTTGGCGGGCCTCTTTTTCGGCCACCGGAACTCTGGCGCAGGTGCGTGCTTGTTCTCGGCGCGGACCAGCCCAGCCAGCGCATGCAGGGATGCCTGCCGGAGCGTGTCCAGCTCACGGGCAGCAATCCGGCACTCCACGGTCGACATCGATGCGGCCGCAAGCTCGATCGTGTTGCAGACTTCGAACAGACGGACGAGGCCAAGCGCGCTGGCGGCGCTGCCGAGCCGGTGTGCGCACTTTGCCAGCTGCACGCGATCACCTGCGGCCGCGGCTCTTATGATGTCCGCCACGAGTGTCTCACTCGTCTCTTCGAGCAACTCGCAGAGCCCAGCGATCTGCCGCGCGCCCAGCAGCTCCCTCTGGTCACTCAGGAAGCGCTCGTCGATCAGCGTGCCGGCGGCCAGCCGGGTAGTCTCCGATCCCTCTTGCGGATCGCCTTCGAGCGCGTCGCGCAGGTTCTTGATCAGGATCGGCTTGCCGACGATCTTGCCGATCCCGGCACCGGCGAGGCGCTCGCGCGCCTTCCGCGATACGTCCGCAGTCACCGCAATGATGCGCGGTGTCCGCTGCAATCCAAGCTCCCGGATGCGCGCCGCAGCCTCCACGCCGTCCATGTCGGGCATGTGCAGGTCCATCAGGATGACGTCGAACGCCGCGCGGCTGGCCTGATCGATTGCGGCCGCGCCGTCCGTGGCAATCACGGCATGGTGCCCGAGCCGGCTGAGCATGGCTTCGCCGATCTCGCAATTGACGGGATCGTCGTCGACCAGCAGTACGCGCAGCGCAAGCGACGGCGCGCGTGCAACACCTTGGGCGCGCTCTGATTCGGCAAGTCCGAGCGGGACTGCGAGACGGAACACGCTCCCGGAGCCTGGCGTGCTCTCCACCGTCACGTCCCCGCCCATCAGCCGCGCCAGGCGGCGGGCGATCGCAAGCCCCAGCCCGGTGCCGCCGAAGCGTCGCGCAATACTGTCGTCGGCCTGCACGAAATCCTCGAAGATCCGCTCGTGCATGTCGGATGCGATGCCGATGCCAGTATCGGCGACGGAAACGCGGAGCAGCACGGAAGCCTGCTGCGGCTCGAGCGCGGCCGCGAGGGTGATACTGCCCTTCGCGGTGAACTTGACGGCGTTGCCGACGAGATTGAGCAGCACGCGATTGAGCCGCACTGGATCGCCATGCACCTGCACATCGAGACTCGCATCGCAGGAGAGATGGTACGCCAAACCCTTCGCCGCCGCCTGCGGACGTATCAGGTCGGCGGCCGTCTGGATGAGTTGGTCGAGGCGGAAATCGCGGGTCTCCAGTGCTTCCGTGCTCGCTTCCAGCCGCGCATATTCCAGGATCGCATCCACCAATGCGATCAGGGTTTCACCGGATCCGGCCGCGGTCGCGAGGTGACGCTGCTGCGCTTCGTTCAGGCTGCCGTCGTCCAGCAGCTGTAACACGCCCATGACACCGTTGAGCGGTGTGCGCAGCTCATGGCTGACGATGGCCAAAAAGCGCGACTTGGTCTCGTTGGCCTCTACGGCAGCGCTGCGCGCGCGCTCGGCGGCATCGTGCTCGGCGAGCGCATGATCGCGGGCCTTTTCGAGCTCGGCCGTGCGTTCGGCAACCTTGCGCTCCAGCGTCGCGTAGGACTCGCGCAGGTGCGCGGCCATCACGTTGAACTGGTCGCCGAGCGCCTCCAGTTCGTCATTGGTCTTGATGGCGAGCCGTAAGGAGAGATCGCCGCTGCCGATCCGCTTTGCGCCCTGCGTCAGTATCTGGATCGGGACGGTCATGCGCCGGCTGAGCAGGAACGCCGCAAGGACGGCGAATGCGAGCAGGGCGACCAGCAAGAACGTCGAGCGCCCGATAGAGGCGTAAATCGGCGCATAGGCCTCGCTGATCGGAAGCTCGACGAAGACGAGCCAGCCGAGCGGTGGGACCGTTGCGTAAGTCGACAAAACGCGCCGCTGCGACAGGTCATCCTTGACGAGTCCTCCCGCGGCAGGCGGGGTGCCGGAGAGCGCCGCCTGGACGTCGGGACGATCGGAAAGATCGGTGTGACGCAGCGCCGGCCACAAGTCCGGATGTGCGATCAACTGTCCTTTGCGATCGACGACATAGGCCTTGCCGGTGCTGCCGACCTTGATCCTGGCGACGAGGTCCCAGATGAAGCGCAGATTGACCTCGGCGACGGTGACTTGCGGATCGTTTCCGCCGCCGAGAACGGCAAGCGTCATGAACGGCTCGGTATCGCCGAAGAAGTAGACCGGTCCGTAGTAGATGCCGCTTGCCCTGGCGCCGAGAAAGGCCGGCGAGGCGGCAAGATCGGTCTGGCTGCCGACCTTGTCGGCGACGCGGCGCGACACGCGGACCTGCTCGCGTCCGCGGGCGTCGAGCGTTGCAATCTCGGCGATGGCGGGGGAGAGGCGCAAGAGGCGGATGGCGTTCAGCCGCTCGTCCTCCTGCGCCGACAGATCCGGCGGCAGGCGCGACAGCCATCTGAGCTCGCTTTCGATCTGACCGATGAACTGGCCGATCTGGATCGCCGCCGATGCGGCCTGTTCGCGCTGTGTCGCCGCGAGGAGCTGCTTCTGCTCGCGGTAGGAGAACCAGACCTCGAGCGCGGTGTTGAGGGCGAGCGCCGCGAAGGCGAGCGCGACGAACGAATAGAGATATTTGCGGAACAGCCGGCTCGGGGGCGCGCGCGAGGTGTCCTGGTTGGCCGGCTCGTTCACTCGCGGATCTCGTCGGCGCGCGCGAGCAACGTGGCCGGCAGCTTCAGCCCCAAGACATCGGCTGCCTTGCGGTTGATCAGAAGCTCGTATTTTCGCGGCGACTGCACCGGAAGGTCGCCCGCTTTGGTCCCGCGCAGGATCAGGTCGACATAGTCCGCCGAGCGCACCTCGAGGGAAGCGCCGTAGCTCATCAGCCCGCCGACGTCGATGAAA